>JAJDHD010000016.1 GCA_030266015.1 Christensenellaceae bacterium OttesenSCG-928-K19
TTCAGGATGTGGTGACAGACCAGGTTGCAAAGATTGGAGAGAAAATCTCCATTCGCCGTTTTACACGATATGAAATGGGAGAAGGTCTGGAAAAACGTCAGGACGATTTTGCTCAGGAAGTGGCAGAGCAGGCTGCGGGTAAATAAGCAAAAACTATAAGTAATTACGAAAATACCGGGCATACAAAATGGGCTCGGTATTTTTTTGTTAAGTAATTAGCGATAGTATGTATTGCCGAAAAGCTGGCACTTTGGTATAATGGTTTGCAGGGTGAAACGATGCGCATAGAACGAGGGCATGTGTTTGAAAGTTTTACGATGCGAAAAAATTTGTTGAAACAAGGGAGCATAAAATTTATGTTCTCTTTTTTTGCATAATTACAGGATGGGCTTGTGTGAAAAGTCGAATGCCAAGACAGGAGAGAAGTATATGGAACCGAAATACAAGAGAGTTATAATGAAGATAAGCGGAGAAGCGCTGTGCTCCCAAGAAAATCGTCCGTTGGATTTTGCTATTATCAGCAACGTAACAGACCAGATAATTGAGATTGCAGATGCGGGAGTGGAAGTAGGGATTATTGTAGGAGGCGGCAACATATGGCGTGGGGCGCGTGTGGGCGCGCATATGGATCGCACCACTGCGGATTATATGGGTATGTTGGCAACTGTTATCAATGCGCTTGCTTTGCAGGATAATTTGGAAGAAAAGGGCCTGCAAACGCGCGTGCAGACCGCAATAGAAATGCGACAGATTGCCGAACCGTACATCCGGCGGAAGGCGGTAAAACACTTGGAAAAAGGCCGTGTTGTAATTTTTGCGTGTGGTACAGGGAATCCATATTTTTCTACAGATACAGCAGCAGCTCTTCGTGCGGCGGAGATGGAAGTAGAGCTTATTATGCTTGCCAAAAATGTAGACGGTGTGTATGATAGTGACCCAAAGGAAAATCCGGACGCAAAGCGATATAACAGCCTAAGCTATCTGGAAGTGATCAATAAGGGGTTGAATGTTATGGACAATACGGCAATAACGCTTTGCATGGATAATTCCATCCCCATCAATGTTTTTGGAGTAAATGAAGAACGTAGCATTGTGCGTGTGGTAAATGGGGAAGAAATTGGCACGATTATTAAGCCATGAAAACAGACTGGGAGTGTACTTGTTTTTTTAGCCGAACTAATATAGAATATTATTATCTACAATGACGGTAGTTATATCAATGCCATGAGTCTGATCGCGAAAGGAAGGCAATTATGAAAATCGAACATGAAGCTCTGACAAAAGCAGAAGGCAAAATGGAAAAATCCATTGAGAATTTAAAAAGGGAACTGACCAGCATCAGGGCAGGACGGGCAAATGCGCATTTGCTGGATAATATTATGGTGGATTATTATGGTGCTCCCACACCGGTGTCACAGGTGGGCAATGTATCCGCGCCGGAGCCGCGCTTGCTTGTGATTTCTCTGTGGGATCCTAGTATGCTGCATGAGGTGGAAAAGGCGATACAAAAGTCCGATCTCGGGATTAATCCTGCAAATGACGGCAAGGTAATACGGCTTGCGTTTCCGGAGGTGACTGGTGAAAAGCGTCAGGAACTTGTGAAGCTTGCAAAGAAAAAGGCTGAAGAAGCCAAGGTTGCTATTCGCTCCATCAGAAGGGACGCAAATGAAGCGATCAAAAAGGATAAAAAGTCAAGCGTTCTTACGGAAGATGATTTTGATATCATAGAGAAGGAAGTGCAGGAACTGACAGATAAAATGACCAAGAAAGCCGATGAGCTTTTGGCTCTGAAGGAAAAGGAAATCACAGAGATATGACTGCGGATTTGCTGGGCCTTCCGGTGGAAGTGGCGGAGAGTATGCTGGCAAAAGCTGGCACGGAATATACCGTTACCGGCTACCGATCCAAAAAGCCGTATGAAGATGCAGACAGCAGGCGGGTTGTGCGTGTAAAAAGGAACGACGCAGGCATATACGAGCTTACCGTATGTGAGTTTAAAACGAAATTGTAAGAGATATGTGTCCCAAGGTTGGGTTCAGCCTTGGGATGATTGTTGAATAGAGGTATTTTTGTTTGTTTGGGAAAAAGAAAAAAGTTGATTTAACTGAGCTTGATAGGGAAAGGCTGCCCGTGCATGTTGCGGTGATTATGGACGGCAACGGCAGATGGGCAAAGAAGCGCTTGCTGCCACGTGTGGCGGGGCACAGCGCGGGTGTAAGCACTGTGAAAAAAATAATGCGCATGAGCTCAGATTTGGGAATTCGTTATCTGACGCTGTATGCTTTCTCTACAGAAAACTGGAAACGGCCGAAAGAGGAAGTGAGTGCGTTGATGCGTCTAGTGATAGATTCGCTTCGCCGTGAACTCGAGGAAATGCACGAGGAAAATGTTGTGTTCAACACATTGGGCGAGATTTCTCAATTTCCGGATGAGGTTGTGGATGTGCTGGTAAACGCAAAAGAAAAGACAAAAAACAATACGGGGATTACTGTGAATTTTGCCCTGAATTACGGAGCGCGATCTGAAATTGTGCGAGCCGTACGAAAAATTGCGCACAAAGTGGAACAAAAAGAGCTTTCTATTGATCAGATAGATGAAGAGCAGATTTCACAAAACCTATATACGGTAGGGCAGCCAGACCCTGATTTTCTAATCCGTACGAGTGGGGAGGAACGGCTTTCGAATTACCTGCTATACCAGCTTGCTTATGCGGAGTTTTATTTTACGCCGGTATATTGGCCGGATTTTACGGAGACGGAGTATAAAAAGGCACTCTTGGAATTTCAAAACAGAAAACGGCGCTATGGAGGGCTGTAAATGTTAAAACGGATTTTGGTTGCAATCCCGATTGTTGTTTTGGTGGCGCTTGCGGTATTTATTCAAAGCTGGGTGCTGGCAATTTTTGTCGTTATTTTGGGGGTTATGTGCCAATATGAGGTTGTGCGGGCGCTTGACGGGAACGGAAAGCCGGTCGTAAAGGCTGTAAGCTATGCATTTGCAATCATTCTGGCTTGGTTGTTTTTGTGCAGCAATCATTTTGTATCCGACCTTGGCCTGGAGCCGCTCTTAACCGTGCAATGGGTAATGATGTTGTTTATTGCCTGTGTTATGGCAACGTTCATTGCCGCTATGTTTACAAAGCGTCATACGGCGGAAAGTATCCTCAACACAATATTGACTCTTGTTTATCCACAGCTTATTTTTGCACTCTTTTACCTAATGTTGCTGGATGCACATGTTAACCTGCATGTGTATTCGAATTTGCGGGATATGGCAGTTTATTACAACATTATGCTGCTCTTATTTCTTGTGTTTTTGCCAGCGATGTTTTCCGACACGTTTGCGTATTTTTTTGGTATGGCATTTGGCAAGAAAAAGCTGTGTCCATCCATCAGCCCCAAAAAGACGGTTGTTGGTTGTGTAGCAGGCATTGTGGGCGGTGTTTTGGCAGGTGTTTTAATTTGGTTGGTGTTTGAAAATATGCTTACAATCAGTGGCCAAAAGGTTTTGGTGGGTAGCCTTCCAAACTTCATCATCAAAGGTGGTGTGCTGGCGGCGATCTCGCAGTTTGGAGATCTGTCTGCGTCATATTTGAAACGTATGGTGGGGATTAAGGATTTTGGCAAGCTTTTGCCTGGACATGGCGGTGTTGTGGACAGGATGGACAGTATCCTGTTCTGTATTCCTACATTATATATTTTGAATTTCATCATATTTTAACCGATGGGAGATGCTATAGACTTGAAAAAAATCAGCATATTGGGTGCGACAGGCTCGGTAGGATCGCAGGCGCTTGAGATTGTGCGTGCGTTCCCGGACAAATTAAAAGTTGTGTGCTTGTCTGCAAATGAAGATATAGAAGGCCTGGCGGCGGCAGCTAATGAGTTTAAGCCAGAGGTTGTGGCATTTACGGGCAGTGACGGACAACAAAAGCTCGCATCCATGCTCCCTGATGGTACAGAACTGATTTACGGGAAGAATACGCTGGAACGAGCGGTTATGTCGGTCGATACAGATTTGGTAGTGCTGGCTGTGCTTGGTATTGCTGGGTTACCCGCTTTTTTTTCATGTCTGGAGAATAACATTCCCGTAGCGCTGGCAAACAAAGAATCCCTTGTTTGTGGTGCTGATGTGGCACAAAAACGTATGGATGAAACAGGGACACAGGTATTGCCTGTGGATAGCGAGCATTCAGGGATATTCCAATGCCTGGGGAATAGCTATGACACACAGGATGTGGAACGTATTTGGATCACAGCGTCTGGTGGCCCGTTTTTGTATGCCTCAAAAGAAGAAATTGATAACGCGCCTGTAGAGAGGGCGTTGAAACATCCCAATTGGAGCATGGGGGAGAAAATTACAATCGATTCGGCATCACTTGCAAACAAAGGCTTAGAAGTGATCGAAGCGTTCTATTTATTTCGTATGCCTGCGGATAAAATAAACGTGGTAGTGCATCCGCAAAGCTTGATCCATGCAATGGTGGAGATGAAGGATTCCTCGGTTACAGCCCAAATTGGCCCGGTGGATATGCGGCTGCCGCTGCAAAAAGCGATGCTTTATCCAGAAATGTGTAAATTTTCAATGAACAAGCCCCTAAATTTCTTGGAAATTGGTACAATAGAATTGTTGCCGCCGGATATGGAGAGATTTCCTTGCTTGAAGCTGGCATATGACGCAATTGAGAATGATGTGACCGCGGCTTATAATATTGCGGACGAAGAGGCCGTAGACCTTTATATCCGCGGGCGGATACGGTTTGGGGAAATCAGCGGGATTGTAGAGGATGCAATGGCAAAGTTTGCTGGCGTCCATCCAGGTAGCCTTGTTGAGATTATGGATTTAGATGAGCGGGTGCGGGAGTATATCCGTCAAAAAAACTGATTACACATATTTGTTTTGGAGGAAGTTAGTTTGCAAATAGTAATTATGGTGGTTGCTACAGTGCTTTTGTTGAGCGGCCTTATCGTGGTGCATGAATTTGGCCATTATCTTGTTGCGAAAAAGCGGGGAATCAAAGTAGTCGAATTTGCGATTGGGTTTGGGCCTAGACTAATCAAATGGTATCGGGGAGAGACGGAGTTTTCCATTCGTCCAATTCTGTTTGGCGGGTTTGTGAAATTCCCGGATGATGTGGAAGAAGAGCCGCAAGAAGGCGATTTTCGTTCCGCCAGCCTGAAATCAAAGGCGCTTACGATTGTTGCGGGACCGGCTATGAATGTGATATTGGCTATTGTTCTGGCAATTGTGTTTCTTACTGCGATGGGAGAGGCTCAAGCAGTTATTGCCGATGTTCAGCAAGGTTCTCCAGCGCAGGAGGCCGGCCTGATGGAGGGCGACGCGATTCGCGAAATGAATGGTCAAAACATAGATTTCTTTTACTATGACACGATAGATTCTCAAAATGCCGAGGGCAGGGAGAGCATGACCATCACTGTGGAGCGGGATGGCGAACGCATTGAGCTTGAAGTTCCTTATGCGGAAATTAATGGGAAAAAAGCGGTTGGCATTAGCTATGGGCCGGAATTGCGTCCGTTTAGTGTGGGGGAATCGTTTGGACTCAGTTTTAAATGGATTGGCATTAAGACGGGTGAGATACTGAATGCTTTGGGTGGCGTTTTCTTCCGAGGCGAAGTGGAGAATGTAGGTGGCATTGTGGCCACGACAGTTGTTGTGGGGCAGGCAGTGCAAAGCGGTCTTGCCACGGTTATTATGCTTGCGTCACTCATCAGTATTAATCTTGCAATTGTAAACCTGCTGCCCATACCGGCGCTGGATGGGGGGAAATTGGTACTGTATGCGATAGAGGGCATACGCCGAAAGCCTGCGTCTGAGCGGCTGGAAGGGGTGCTTAACCTTGCTGGGTTTGTATTGTTAATTGGGTTGTCTGTGTTCCTGGTGTTTCAGGATGTTGGGCGGTTGGTTGCAGGGTAGCAAGGCGGCTGGAGTGTTAAGGGGCAGAGAAGTGTTATTGGGAGGTTGGATACGTTGAAAAACACAAGGGTTGTTACTATAGGTGATGTGGCGGTGGGCGGCGGTAATAAGATGGCCATTCAGTCCATGACCAATACCGACACGAAAAAAGTGCAGCAAACAGTAAACCAGATCCTTGCGCTGGAGTCGGCGGGTTGCGATATTGTTCGCAGTGCGATCTATGATATGGAAAGCGCCAAACGTATTCCCAAAATAAAAGAACAGATACATATTCCATTTGTGGCGGATGTGCACTTTGACCATGAGATTGCTATTGCCGCCATAGAATATGGTGCGGATAAAATCAGGATTAATCCTGGCAATATTGGTGACGAGAAAAAAATCAAGGCGGTGGTAGACGCCGCAAAGACACATGGTATTCCTATCAGGGTGGGCGCAAACGCAGGTTCGCTTTCCAAGGCAATCATGCAAAAGTATGGTGCGCCATCTGCAGACGCGCTGGTTGAAAGCGCCATGGGCAATATCAGGATACTGGAGAAGTCGGGATTTCACGAGATAGTTGTTTCTATCAAGTCTTCTTCCGCGCCGGTCTGTGTGGAAGCATACCGCAAAATATCAAAGCTGGTGGATTATCCCCTTCATCTGGGGGTTACAGAAGCGGGCACCTATAAAAACGCAATTATAAAATCTGCGATTGGTCTTGGTACGTTAGTTCTTGAAGGGATCGGGGATACAATGCGCGTGTCTATCACTGGCGACCCGGTGCAGGAGATTTACGCAGCGCGAGACATATTAAAGAATTGTGGCGTAAAGCTGGGCGGTGTGGAAATTATTTCCTGCCCTACCTGCGCACGCTGTTCACTCGATATCGAAAAAATTGCAAATAGCATAGAATCGTTTACCCAAAACCTGAAAGTGCCCATGAAAGTGGCGATCATGGGTTGTGCGGTGAATGGTCCAGGCGAAGCAAAAGAAGCGGATGTTGGAATTGCGGGAGGGCGCAACGAGGCGCTCTTGTTTTCGCGTGGAAAGATCATCCATAAAGTTGATGAATTTGATATTTTGCCGGAATTAAAACGTCTTATCATGGAGTTTCAGCAGGATTATGCAGGTAAATATTAATGCAAACAGCCTTTTAATTGCACAGTGCATAAAGTGCCGGTTGTTGTTTTATAGTTGAATGACATAAGTATGGACAGGGGTAGAAAAGGTATTGAGCGGTCAGGAAGTAAAAAGAATATTGAACGCCATTGATGGCGATGTGAAGCTGAAAAACCAGTTAAAAAGGGAAAAAGCGGAAGTATATCCGGAGCAAAACAAGGCGGCGTTGTTTTACCAGACGACTGCCCATTTTATGCCCGCTCGTTTTTTGCAATTAAAAAAGAAGATAGAAAAGCTTTCAACGGAGGGCGTTTCTGTTTTTGTTTCGCAAAACAGCTTCGCGGATACGCTGGCGAAGGATGCAGTGCTTTTGGAGCAATGCTGCAAGGATTTTTGTTTTTTGCAACAGCCTACAATACTGCCTTTTTTGACCAATGCCGGGGTTAGGGCGGAAGAAGGCAAGCTGTTTATTGACTTTGAAAATGATACTGCACGTGAAATGTTTAAAACTATGGCGCTTGCGGATGAGTTAAAGCAGTTTTTATGGGATGTGTATGGGATGTCATTAATGATCCTCTTTTCTGTAAAGGAAGGGGCACAGGGGAGTTACGTTCCATCAAAAGATGCGGAAAAGGTTGTGGAGGAAGCGGCGGTTGCTGCTGCACCGCCTAAGGTTGTAGGCCAGCCTGCCGTTAAGGCTGGTGGGGAGGAAGAACAGCAAAAGCCAAGGAAGACTTCTGGCAGGCGAAAACAGATGGAAGATTTGCCGGTTTCCCAGGTGGTGGACTTAACGATAGGGGAAAAGTGTATTATAGATGGCGAGGTTGTTGCGGCGGAATCTGTTCCTATTAAAGATGGCGAAATGACAAAACATAAGTTTGTCGTGTGCGATTATACAGGAAGCGTCACTTGTTTTTTCATCGAGAGCAAAAGGTATGCATCCCGGCTGGAATTACCACCCAAAGGGCGCTGGGTGCGCGTGGAAGGGAAATATGATACGGACACGTTTGAGCGTGAAAACACAATAAAAGTGAAGGATATTGGCAGATCGTCACATATAAAGCGCAAGGATGATGCGGCGGAAAAGCGTGTGGAATTGCATGTACATACACAGATGTCGGCACAGGATGCGGTAACCCCAGCAAGGGACATTATTGCGCGCGCGGCCGAATGGGGCCACAAAGCAATAGCGATTACAGACCATGGAGTAGTACAGGCGTTTCCAGAGGCGGAGCGCGCCGCGAAGCAGCATGGCATTAAAGTAATCTACGGTGTGGAAGGATACCTTGTGGATGATACCCGTCCGCTTTATGAAGGAAAAGATCAATGTAGATTTGAAGACGAATTTGTTGTGTTTGATATTGAGACAACAGGGCTTTCGCCGCTGCATTGTGATATTACGGAGATTGGCGCGGTGCGTGTTGTGGACGGAGTAATAAAAGACACTTTCAAAACATACGTGAAGCCGTCCGCCCCCATTCCGCCATCTATTGTTTCGTTGACAGGAATTACGGATGCTATGGTGGCGGATGCACCCTTGCCCGAGCAGGCGCTACAGGAATTTCATGATTTTTGTGGAAATGCGGTTCTTGTTGCGCATAACGCGTCTTTTGACACCGGGTTTGTTTTCAATATTGCGTTGCGGTATCATATCAACTTTACAAATGATGTAATAGATACGCTGGCGTTGTGCCAATTGGCATATCCGAAATTGAAAAACCATAAGCTGGACACTGTGGCAAAGCATTTGCGGTTTTCTCTGGCGCACCATAGGGCACTCAATGATGCGGAGTGTACAGCGCGCATCATGCTGGAGTGCTTTAAGGTGTTTCAAAAAGCGGATGCGCAGGACATGGGCGGGGTAAACACACTGGCAAACGATTCCAGTTATAAGCATAAAAGGATGCATCATGTTATTTTGCTGTGTAAAAACAAATGGGGTATGAGAAACCTGTACAAGTTGATCTCCCATTCGCATGTCGACTATTTTTACAGAAAGCCAAGGATGCCTAAAAGCCTGATTGAGGAGCATAGAGAGGGGCTTATCATCGGCTCAGCCTGTGAGCAGGGTGAATTGTATTTCGCCCTTTTGGATGGAGCACGGGGTAAACGGTTGGAAGAAATTGCTTCTTTTTATGATTATCTGGAGATTCAGCCCACGGGCAACAATGAATTCTTGGTGCGCGAAGGCAGGCTCAATAGTAGGGAAGAAATCAAGGAATACAATAAAAAAATAGTAAAATTGGGGGAAAAGCTAGATAAGCCAGTCGTTGCGACTTGTGATGTGCATTTCCTAGACCCGCATGGCGAATACTTCCGCCGGATTATTATGAAAGTGCAAGGCTACAGCGATGTAACCCAAGCGCCGCTTTATTTGCGGACAACAGACGAGATGTTGCGGGAATTTGCGTATCTTGGAAAAGAAAAAGCGCAAGAAGTTGTGGTGGAAAACACGAATAAGATAGCGGATATGACGGAAGAGTTCCAGCTGTTCCAGGATGACACAGCCATGCCGGTGTTGGAGAATGCGGCAGAGCAGATTACGGAAATGGCGTATGAAACCGCCAAGGAAAAATACGGGGATCCCTTGCCGGAGATTGTAGAGGCGCGGCTGAAGCGCGAGCTGGATTCTATTGTGGGGCATGGATTTTCTGTGCTTTACTACAGTGCGCATTTGTTGGTTAAAAAGTCATTGGAGGATGGCTACCTTGTTGGTTCCAGAGGGTCTGTTGGCTCCAGCCTGGCTGCGACCATGACAGGTATCACCGAGGTAAATCCGCTCTCGCCACATTATATTTGCCCAAATTGTAAGCATTCGGATTTTGATGTGGACAAAGAGGCATATGCGTGTGGTGTAGATCTGCCAGATAAGCAATGCCCGGAGTGTGGTACGCCCTATGGAAAAGATGGATATGACATTCCGTTTGAGGTGTTTTTGGGGATTAATGCTGACAAGGTGCCGGATATCGATCTTAACTTCTCAGGGGAATACCAGGGTGTTGCACATAAATATACAGAAGAGCTTTTTGGCAAAGGGCATGTGTTCCGTGCGGGGACAATAAGCGCGATACAAGACAGGATAGCGTATGGTTATGTAAAAAAGTTTATGGAGGAAACTGAGACTGTTGTAAACGAGGCAGAAATGAATCGTCTCGTGCAGGGGATTTCGGGCGTGAAAAAAACAACGGGGCAGCACCCGGGCGGCATGGTTATTGTGCCTCACGATAGGGAAGTTTATGAATTTACTCCCGTGCAGCGCCCAGCGGATAAGCAGGATGCTGAGTTCATCACAACCCATTTTGACTTCAACTCCATGCATGATATTTTAATCAAGCTGGATATCTTGGGTCATGACGTTCCTACTATCATACGGCATTTGCAGGATTTGACCGGAATTGATCCGCTGGAAATACCACTGGATGACAAAGAAACAATGGAGCTTTATTCCACCATCAAACCACTGGGAATAAAACCAGAGCAACTTTTTGGTATTAAAACGGGGACGCTTGGCATTCCGGAATTTGGCACAAAATTTGTACGGCAAATGCTAACTGATACACTGCCGACCACAATGGGCGAAATTGTGCGTATCAGTGGCTTGTCGCATGGCACGGATGTGTGGCTGGGTAATGCACAGGAGCTGATCAAGGAAGGTACATGTACACTGAAAGAAGCAATCTGTACGCGTGACGACATCATGAATTATCTTGTAGATAAGGGTGTGGAAAAGCGGACGGCGTTCTTTATTATGGAGGATGTGCGAAAGGGAAAAGTAGCGAAGAAAGGTTTTACGGAAGAACAGGCACAAGCGCTGGAGGATGCAAAAATTCCAGGCTGGTTTGTGAATTCCTGTAAAAAAATTAAATATATGTTTCCCAAAGCGCATGCGGTTGCTTATGTAACAATGGCATTCCGCATTGCATACTGTAAGGTGCATTACAAAGAAGCTTTTTATGCGTCTTATTTCACGGTGAGGTCAGGGGAGTTTGACGCTTCGTTTGTGCGGGGCGGGCTGGAAGATATCCGTAAAAACTGGCATATGATTGAAAACAAGGGAAATGCCGCGACGGCAAATGAAAAAAATATGGCCACAATGCTAGAGGTTGCGGGGGAGATGTATTTGCGCGGCCTGCACTTTTTGCCTGTTGATTTGCAACAGTCAGACGCGGTAAAGTTTACAATAGAACCGGGCGGACTGCGTATGCCGTTTCAGTCGGTTCCCGGACTGGGGGAAAACGCTGCAAAGGCAATTGTGGAAGAACGAGGAAAGTCTTCTTTTCTCTCGGTGGAGGATTTGAAGAAAAGGACGCGGTTGTCTGCTTCTGTATTGGAAGAGATGGGGTTGATGGGAACACTTGTAGGGCTTTCCCAAACAAACCAACTAAGTTTGTTTGACGTTTAATAATTGACTATTCAATTACCGGAATATATAATAGATGGGTGAGTCTGCAAGGAAGTGTATTGAGTATAGGTTGAGGGAGGAAAGACATTTATGAAAACGAGGACGCGCAGCACGGTATTATTTGTTGTAATATTAGTGCTTATCGCATTGCTCGCATATTTTGTCATCAATGGATTAGAGATTGGAATCTATGATGTGAAACCGCTCTCCGGCATCCAGCAGGGCCTGGATATTACGGGCGGTGTGTATACGGTGTATGAAGCGGCGGATACTTCAATAGAAAACTTTGATGAAGAAATGAGTAATACCATATCGGTACTAAGGAACCGTCTGGATTCAAAAGGATTTACAGAGGCGACGATTTCGCGCCAGGGATTTGACAGGATTCGTGTGGAGATTCCCATAAACAATTCCAGTGAGATACAGGATCCAACGGAGATTTCGCAATATATTGGTTCTCCTGCAAAGCTTGAATTTGTTGGGCCAGACGATGAAGTGATTATGGAAGGAAAGGACATAGAGCAAGCATACCGAGATTATGATGAAAACGGTAAACCGGTTGTTGCGTTCCGCCTTTCAGAGGAAGGAACCAAAAAGTTTGCGGCTGCTACAACGAAATTTGTAGGGCAAAATATTAGTATAAGGCTAGACGGCGAAACAATATCTTCGCCAACGGTAAATACGGAAATATTGGGCGGTCAGGGTATCATTGAAGGTAATTTTACGGAAACATCATCACAGAATCTGGCGTTGCAAATACAAAGTGGCGCCCTGCCTATAGAGTTGCATGAAATAGAGGTGCGCACCATCAGTGCAACGCTGGGTGAAGACGCATTGCAAAATAGTATCTTTGCCGGCGTGGTCGGTCTTGTAATCCTGTTTGCGTTTATCCTGATATATTACAGGCTGCCGGGTGTTGCCGCGTGCCTTGGATTGATTGTTTATACCATGTGCGTTATGCTGCTTCTGGGGAGTGTTCCTGGTGTGCAGCTTACGTTGCCGGGTATTGCTGGTATTGTGCTGGGCATTGGTATGGCAGTTGACGCAAATGTTATTATTTTTGAGCGTTTCCGGGAAGAGTACAGGACAGGCAAAACTCTTAGAACCTCCTTTAGGGCAGGGTCACAAAAAGCATTTATTACCATATTGGACTCCAATATTACCACGTTGATTTGTGCAGTTGTGCTTGCAATTTTCGGTTCGGGGCAGATTAAGAGTTTTGCATATACGTTGATCATCAGTATCATTGTATCAATGTTTGCGGCACTTGTTGTTTCTAATGGCATCATGAAACTGTTTATTGGCATGAACCCCAAAAACCAGAACTTGTTTTTGCCTAAAGCGAAAGAGATTCGAGAAAAGGCGTTAAGTGATAAGAATGGGGGTGAACCGGCGTAATGTTTACAGGAAAATTTAAAATTACAGTCAGCATCTCCATTATCATCATTGTTGTTGGCATTATTTTGGCGGTTGTATCCGGTGGGCTGAATCTTGGCATTGATTTTACTGGTGGCAGCATCACCACAATTGATATTAAAACCGAGTTTGAAACTGAAGTAATTCAGGATGCTTTGGAAGCGCATAACGTTGCGGATTCGCAGATTATGAAATCCGGGGATGGCTATACAGAAGTTGTTATCCGCATGAAGGTTGTGAATGAAGAGGAGCTTCAGGCAGACACGACAGAAAGTATTTTGGCGGCAATACAGGAGACATATCCTGACGCGGAGCTGGTTAGTGTGGACAGCGTGGGTGGAACGACAAGCTCGGATCTTGTACGTGACGCGTTCCTTGCGGTAATTGTGGCCTGTGGTCTGATGCTGGTGTATATCTGGATCAGGTTCGAGCTTTTTAGTGGCGTTGCGGCCGTTATTGCGTTGACACACGATGTGCTAATTATGATTGCGGTGGTTGCGATCACCCAAATGCAAATAAACAGCGGTTTTATTGCGGCATGTCTTACGATAGTCGGTTATTCAATCAACAACACAATTGTAATCTTTGATAGAATCAGGGACAACAAAAAGGTGAAGCCGAAGAGCTTTACGCGTAATGAGTTGGCGGATGTCAGTATCAAAGAAACAATTACAAGGACAATTAATACGACGGTGACAACACTGATCATGATTGTATGCCTGTATGTGTTTGGTGTGGAGTCCATCAAGGAATTCTCGCTTCCCATCATCGTTGGCTTAGTTGCGGGCACCTATTCATCGGTGTTCTTGTCCGCACCCATTTGGGCAAAGCTGTCGGATGCAGCTAGTAGAAGAAAAACAAATCCGACGCAGAAGAAAAAGAACAACGGTAAGAAAAGTAAAAAGAAGTAATTAGATACAAAAGCGGAAGGCCTTCTTTCGGGGAACGCTTCCGGCAGCGATTTGTTGCCAGCGGCTGCCTGTAGAAGGTCTTTTTTATAAATATACGAAGAGTGGCGGCGGCCCATGAAATACATTTTAAAGCAAAAACAACCTAATATTGAAAAAACACAGGTGAAAAAGCTGGCAGGGGAGCTTCAGGTCAGCTTGGCATTTGCGCGTGTATTATGTTCACGTGGTATCTACAGTAAAAAGGATGCCGAGGCCTTTCTTCAGCCGGACAAAAGCCAACTGAATGATCCTTTTTTATTTTGTGATATGGCGGACAGTGTAAGCGCAATCAAAAATATGATTTCCATGCAAAAAAGAATTTGTATTTATGGAGACTATGACGTGGATGGCACGGCAGGTTGCGCAATTTTATATATGACACTGAAAAAGATGGGAGCAAAGGTGCAATGTATTCTGCCCAGCCGTACAGAGCATGGATATGGCCTTTCCATGGACGCGGTAGAAAACATGGTAGGGTATGCTATGCTGATCACTCTGGACTGCGGTATTACAAATGTCGAAGAAATTAAAAAAGCGAAGGACTTAGGATTGAAGACAATTGTTACCGATCATCACGAATGCGGTCCAGTGTTGCCAAAGGCAGATTATATATTGAACCCCAAGCGTCCGGGAGAAACGTATCCTTACAAGGATTTGTGTGGCGCGGGTGTTGCGTTTAAGCTTGCAGAGGCACTAGTAGGGGAAGTAGCATATGAATTTCTTGATTTGGCGGCGGTTGCTACTGTTGCAGATATCGTCCCCCTACTGCAGGAAAATAGGGCGCTTTCAAAATTGGGGATTGATAAACTCAATCAAAATCCAAACAAAGGTATAAAGGCTTTGTTAAAAGCCTCTGGCATAAAAAGCGATACCATCGATTCACAGGTAATTGCATACTCCCTTGCACCCAGGATTAACGCTGCGGGCAGAATTGCTTCTGCAGAGACGTCATTTCAATTGATGATAGAGCAGGATGAAGCGAAGCTGGAGCAACTGGCGGATGAACTGTGCAAACTAAACGCTGAACGTCAGGCGCGCCAAGAGCGCGTGGTGCGGGAATCGATGGAAATGCAAGCTGTGAGTGCCCAAAGTAAGCTGATCTTTCATTTCAAGGAAGATTGGGATGTAGGTATTGTGGGGCTGGCGGCATCAAAGCTGACAGAAAAGTATTCGCGACCAGCGGTGCTGTTTGGCAAGTCGGCGGGTATGTATACCGGATCTGCGCGCAGTATTGACGGCATCAATATTTATGAAGCATTGGCAACACAGGCTGAGTTATATGAAAAATTTGGGGGACATGCCGGGGCAGCCGGTCTTACGGTGAAGGAAGAAAACCTGGAGACGTTAAAAAAGCGGATTCGGGAATATCTTGACGAGCAATATAGTGAGGACGCGTTTCTTCCAGTGAAGTACTATGACATTGCTTTGCAGGTGGCGGATGTTACGCCCGGGTTGATAGAGGAATTTAATTTGCTTAGACCGTTTGGGCACAAAAATAGCCAAGTGGAAGTGCTGATCCGTAATGCCGATATAAAAAATATACGCGCGATTGGCGAAGACAAGCATTCTAAGTTCCAGATTAGTGGAAAAAACGCAAGTGTGGGTGCGGTATATTTTGGCATACAGGTGCAAAACATACCCAAACGTGCGGATGTTGTAGGCGTGGTGCAAATAAATTCTTTTGATAACCAGCCACAGGTTGTTGTAAGTGTTTTGTCCAGTGAACCAGGATTTATGGAGCGATATGAGGCGGCCTATAAATATGTGACAGGCATGGAAAAACCGGAAAACAAAAAAAGGTATTTCCTGGGCAGGGAAAGGCTTTTGCAGGTTTATACAGTTTTGAAGGCCATACAGGATCATAAGATCGATTTCGAGACATTTCAGGCAATGCTGGATTTTCTAAAGAGACATGTAAAGCACCTGTCCGCGGAGTCTGTGGCGTTTGCGCTGGCACTGCTGGAGGAATTGAATTTGCTGGAAATAAAAAAAAGTGATAAAATAAGTGTTGCGATTCATCCGGGTAAGCATGACCTGGAGGAAAGTGAAATATACAATAAGTTTAATCCGGAGGGAGCTGCAAATGGATTTAAAAGCGAAAATAAGGAATATTAAGGATTTCCCAGAGAAAGGGGTTATCTTTCGGGATATTACGACTTTAATTGGTGATGGGGAAGCATACCACTATGTGATAGATCGATTTGTAGAAAAGGTAAAGCCACTGAATGTAGACATGATTCTTGTGCTGGATGCACGTGGTTTTCTGGTGGGGTCACCGGTTGCTTATTGTCTGAACAAGGGTGTAATTCCTATCAGGAAAGCGGGTAAATTACCTTCGGATACATACCAGGTGGAGTTTAAGCTGGAATATGGTAGTGATAAATTTGAGATGCATAAAGATGCAGTAAAACCCGGTATGCGTGTGGCGATTCTAGACGATTTGCTAGCGACGGGCGGTACGGCAAAGGCGGCGACCCAGCTTGTGGAAATGGCAGGAGGCACTGTCGTAACACTAGGTTTTGTAATTGAACTGGCAGATTTGGGAGGCAGGGAAAAACTGCCTGAATATGACGTCTTCTCGCTTGTAACATACTAAGCAGGGGAAAGGGGCTTTTGTGACCGACTACTACAAGGATTTTTTGCGGCGGCATAAACTGGAATATGACGCTGATGTGGACAAGGCTTTTGATTTGGCGGAAAAGGCGCATGGTGAGCAACTTCGCCATTCTGGTGAGCCCTTTTTTTCACATCCCCTTGCGGTTTCGGATATCATTGCAGATCTTGGCCTGGACAATACAACGATCATTGCGGGAATATTGCATGATGTTGTAGAAGATACACCCCTTACAATTGAAGATATCGAACGTGAGTTTTCACCGGAAATTGCAAAGCTTGTGGATGGTGTCACAAAGCTCAAAAATTATGAATTTCAATCTAAAGAAGAGCAACAGTCCGAATCGTTGCGGAAAATGTTTTTGGCAATGGCCAGCGACATCCGCGTTGTTATTATTAAGCTGGCGGACCGATTGCATAATATGCGGACGCTGAAATATCAATCGGAGAACAAACAGATTGAAAAGGCGAAGGAAACGTTAGAGATTTATGCCCCGTTGGCACATCGTTTGGGTATTAGTACAATAAAATGGGAACTGGAAGACCTTTCGCTTAAATTCTTGCATCCAGACGATTATTTTGAGATTGCAAATCAGGTTGCGGCCACGAGGCAAGAACGCGAGGGACAGCTTGCTTCCGTAATACACACATTGGAAGAAAAACTTGCGGAAATGAGGATAAAGGCGGATATTGAAGGACGGCCCAAGCACATCTACAGTATTTATAAAAAGATGAAAGAGAAGGGCAAATCCTTTGAAGAGGTTTATGACCTCATAGCGATTCGCATTATTGTGAGCAGTATAAAGGATTGCTATGGCGTGCTTGGCCTGGTGCACACGTTGTGGAAGCCTATTCCCCTGCGGTTTAAGGATTATGTGGCTGTTCCCAAACAGAACATGTACCAGTCCTTGCATACCACGCTCCTTGGGGAAGACGGTAAACCCTTTGAGGTGCAAATCCGCACATACGAAATGCACCGCACGGCGGAATATGGTATTGCGGCGCATTGGAAATATAAAGAAGGTAAAGACGGAGACAAGGACATGACATCCAAGCTTGCGTGGCTTCGCGAGCTAATGGAGTGGCAAAACGACCTGAAGGATTCCAAAGAGTTTATGGAAACACTGAAGATCGATATCTTTTCAGACCATGTGCTTGTGTTCACGCCAAAAGGGGATGTAAAGGATTTTGTGAATGGTGCAACGCCACTCGATTTTGCATATAGTATTCACAGCGATGTGGGAAATCACTGCGTGGGCGCCCGTATCAATAGCAAGCTGGTGCCACTTGACTATGAACTGCAGACTGGCGATATTGTGGAGATTATCACATCAAAAAGCTCGCCTGGCCCCAGCCGGGACTGGTTGAAGTTTGCAAAAACCACGCAGGCACGTAACAAAATCCGCCAGTGGTTTAAAAAAGAACTGAAGGAAGAAAATATTATCAAGGGCAAAGAAGCCTTTGAAAAAGAGGCCAAGCGGCAGGGATATCAACCGCATGAGTTGCTGCAACCGGAATGGCTGAGTGTTTTGTTTAAGCGCTTCACACTAAAGACACAGGATGACATGTTTGCCGCGATTGGCTATGGGGCGCTCACGGTCAACCAGGTTCTGGGGAAACTCATTGAGCAATACAGGATTGCTAATAATTTGGAAGAGGAAGCGGTGCCGCGGCTGGTGAAGCAAACGGGCAAAGGCTCGGACGAGGATGTAACAGTAAAGGGTAATAAAGGCATGGTAGTGCGCTTTGCAAAGTGCTGCAATCCTGTTCCGGGGGATGAGATTGTTGGTTATATTACACGCGGCAGAGGTGTGTGCGTTCATACAAAAGAATGCAAAAATCTTCAGGATATTGGTTTTGAACAGGAACGTCTGATTGGTGTGGAATGGACGGAGGAAGGCACGTCCAAATATAATGTGGAAGTACAGATTATGGCAGAGGACCGGGCCGGACTCATTGCAGATATTACGCAGGCACTGTATAATTCAGGAAGGGATATCACCTATATCAATGCGAATTCAGCAAAAAACGGGATTGCCAATATTTCCTTGCGATCTAACATATCATCTGTCAGCGATTTGCAGGCTATGATAGAGAAATTGAAAACGTTGAAAGGCGTGACGGATGTCTTCCGGGTTAATTATTGAGGTGGCGCTATGCGGGCAGTAGTGCAACGGGTGAAGAACGCAAGTGTTTGTATAGAAGGCAATGAAATTGCGCAAATTGGACACGGACTGTTGGTGCTTGTGGGGCTTGCTGCGGATGATAACCAAAAAGACATGGCGTATATTGCTGATAAATGCATGAATCTTCGAATTTTTGATGATGCTGAAGGTGTGATGAATCTGTCACTTGCCGAGGTAGGCGCAGAGCTGCTCGTTGTGTCGCAGTTTACACTTTATGGGGATGTGCGTAAAGGACGACGGCCAAGCTATATAAAAGCCGCGCCGCCAGATGTTGCGAAAAGCATATTTGATGATTGCTTAGCAGTATTCCGCGAGCGTTGCCCGGTCGTGAAAACAGGACAATTCCAGGCGATGATGGATGTGTCGCTTACAAACGACGGTCCGGTGACAATATTGCTGGACAGTAAAAAGGAGTTTTGAGAATGAAGATTATTCCGATTGTAACAGGTGCAATTGCGGAAAATACATATATTGCATTTGAAAATGGAACAGACGCGGCGGTAGTGATAGACCCGGGCGACGAGGCACAGAGCATTATTGATGTGTTGGAAGAAAATGCGGTAAGGCCGGTCTACATCCTGCTGACTCACGGACATTTTGACCATGTGGGTGCTGTGGAGGAAATACGGAATAAATATGGATGTAAGGTGGCGATTCATAAGACCGATGCAGAAATGTTGACGCAGCCCGCCACTGGATTGTTTCAGGCGGTGGCAAGCAATGCGGCATCACCTGCCGATATCCTGCTGGAAGGTGATGAAGTAATTCGTGTAGGGGACATGGAAATATGTGTGATGCACACACCGGGTCATACGGGTGGGTGCGTGTGCTACATCATTGGCAATAATATGTTTTCTGGTGATACTCTGTTTATGCAGAGTATAGGACGGACGGATTTCAGTGAGAGCGATCCTGTGGCAATGCGAGATTCACTAGATAGGTTGAATAACCTGGATATGGATTATAAAGTGTTTCCGGGGCATGGTGCGTCCACAACCCTTGCGGAAGAGAAGAAATACAATCCATATTTAAGCTGAGGTTGCTTTATGTTTGCGCTATATACCGATACGCCACAGTTTTTCAGCGATTTGTGCGACGAGGTGCGGTTGTTTGAAAATGTGAAACGAATTGAAAAGGTGGGGGTGGATGAGCTCCCAGATGGAAAAGTGCTGCGGCACTTTTTCTTGTGTTCCGGAAGTACATGGGAATCAAGCTGTCAATATTATGAGGATGGCACCAAAATAACGGAATATATAGATTGGGCGGATGTGCCGGAAGCAAAGGACGCGCTGACTATTAAAAAGCTGCAAAAACGTCTTGTGAAGAAAACGATTTATGGCTTGATGAAGTCGCTGGCTGGAAGAAGGCCGCCTTGGGGCTCGCTTACAGGAATAAGGCCTACCAAGCTTTTTCGGGAGCTTGCGCAGCAAAGTGGTGTGGAAACGGCACAGTGCATGTTCCGGGATGAATTTGATGTTTCTGATGAAAAAACTGCTCTTGCAAAAAGGATTGTGGAAAATCAAAAAATGGTGATGGACTCAGTTGCCGACCATGACATTGATATTTATATCGGTATTCCGTTTTGTGCTTCCAGATGCAAATATTGTTCTTTTATATCGCGGGATATTGGCAGGGTTCAATCAATGAAACGTGATTATATGGAAAAACTCCTGTTAGAAATTTCTGCGGCAAAGGAAATTGTAAAGGATTATACTGTTCGTGCTGTTTATATTGGCGGTGGAACACCGACCTCGCTTGATGCATCTGAGCTAAAGCGGCTGTTGTATACAATAAATACTGCATTTGGTGAGGTGGAAGAGTTTACAGTGGAAGCCGGACGGCCGGATACGGTCACAACGGAAAATCTGCAAATGATAAAGGACGCAGGGGCAACGCGAATCAGCGTGAATACGCAAACACTGAAACAGCACACGCTTGATTTGATAGGGAGAAAACACAGCGTGCAGGATTTTCTGGATGCTTTTGCGCTTGCGCGCAATTTGGGGTTTGATAACATAAATACGGATATTATATTAGGGTTGCCGGAGGAAGGGCCAGAGGACGTGCAAGCTACGTTGGAGGGTGTCTGCGAACTTGCACCGGAAAATGTCACTGTGCATACCCTTGCAATCAAAAACTCCTCGGAATTTGCGCTGGAACAAAAAGATAGTATGAAAGACGCGAAGTTGGTAGAAAGCATGGTGGAGCAGGCCGAAGCTTTTTTAATAGGTGAGGGATATGAACCCTATTATCTTTACCGGCAAAAATATATGAGCGGAAACCTTGAAAACACAGGATATGCAAAAAACGGTGCTATTTGCCGATACAACATAGATAATATGGAAGAATTGACCAGCATACTTGCGCTGGGGGCGGGTGGCATCTCAAAGCGGATTTTTGATAGCGAAAAGCGCATAGAGCGCGCGGCAAACGTGAAGGATATTGAGCATTACATACAACGAACAGATGAAATGATTATGCGCAAAAAGGAACTGTTTGCGGAAATTAGCTTGTGAAAGATTTTGTTTAACACAAGTGCCGTGGTTGACAGTAATCTGGCAAAACGATATAATAATTTGATGGGAAAACGCATCCCCAAGAGGGGATGATTTGCTTTTTTGGAAGGAGTTTTACTTGGGAATTAAAGCGCCAAAAGGCACAAAGGATATTTTGCCGCAAGACAGCTACAAATGGCAGTATATAGAATCGGTGGTGCGGGAGCTTACGGCCCTTTTTGGATATAGGGAGGTGCGTACGCCGGTTTTTGAGCATACTGAGCTTTTTTTGCGCGGAGTGGGGGATACCACAGATATTGTGCAAAAAGAGATGTATACCTTTGAGGACAAAGGACACAGGTCAATTACGCTGAAGCCGGAAGGGACGGCGGGTGTGGTGCGTGCTTTTATAGAAAGTGGCATGGCAGGCGGCCCACAGCCCACGAAAATGTATTACCTTTCCACGCCGGTGTTTCGCTACGAGCGTCCGCAATCGGGGAGGCTACGGGAGCATCACCAGTTTGGCATTGAAGTGTTTGGCGCGCCGGACTCTAGTGTGGACGCAGAGGTGATTTCAGTTGCGCTCAAGCTGTTTGAGCGTTTGGGAATCGGCAACCTGCGCTTGAATATCAACAGCATCGGTTGCCCGGAGTGCAGACCGGTATACCATGAAAAGCTTAAGGAATTCCTGAGGCAAAATTTTGGTTCGCTTTGCCCAACCTGTAAAGAAAGATTTGAAAAAAATCCGCTTCGCATTTTGGATTGCAAGGAAGAAGGCTGCAAAGCGCTTGTAAAAGAAGCGCCGCTTATGGTTGATTTTTTGTGTGAAGAGTGCGAGACGCATTTTGGTCGCCTGAAAGCATATCTTGGTGCTTTGGATATTGCATATAGCATCAACCCATTCATCGTTCGCGGGCTTGATTATTATACAAAAACGGTTTTTGAGATTATTTCTGATAATATTGGCGCGCAGGGAACAGTGTGTGGTGGCGGCAGGTATGACAAGCTGGTGCAGGAGATTGGCGGACCGGATATGGCGGGTATCGGTTTTGGTCTTGGTATAGAACGTCTGCTGCTTGTGCTGGAGCAGGAAGGGATAGAAATACCACAGCCCACGGTGACGGAAGTGTATGTTTGTTCACATGGGGAGGCCGCAAGGCTGGAGGCTGCAAAACTTGTGGCGGAGTTGAGGCAGAATGCCATAAAGGCTGATATGGATCATGTGGGGCGCAGCATAAAGGCTCAGTTCAAATATGCAGGAAAGCTTGGGGTGCGCAAGGTATTGGTCTTGGGGGAAGAGGAATTGGAGAAAAACACCGCTGTATTAAAAAACATGGAAAATGGCGAAGAACTTGTTGTAAATAGGGATGTTATTTTGAAAATGATATAGGAGAGATTGTATGGGAGAGTTTTTGTCGGATTGGAAAAGAACCGCTCTGTGTGCGGAGTTTACAACAGAAGACGTAGGAAAAGAAGTGACTTTGATGGGGTGGGCGGATACCCGCCGCGATCTGGGTGCGCTAATTTTCATAGATCTCAGGGACAGGTCTGGAATCATGCAGGTGGTGTTTGACGAATCTTTGTTTAAAGGGGATTTTTCCAAGGTGGAACGCATCCGCAGCGAATTTGTGCTGGCGGTGAAGGGTAAAATTGTGGAGCGATCGGAAGACACCGTTAACGCAAAGTTGCCTACCGGGTATATTGAAGTGAAGGTGGAGGAGCTAAAGGTGCTGAGCAAGGCGGAAACACCACCGTTTGAAATTGCAGATGGTGCCAAGGTGCGCGAGGAGTTGCGGCTCAAATACCGTTATCTTGACCTGCGCCGCGCGGAAATGCAAAAGAATCTTATCTTGAGAAACAAAATCGCAAACGCGGCACGTAGCTTTTTGCAAGACAATGGCTTTCTTGACATAGAAACCCCCATGCTGCAAAAGAGCACGCCGGAGGGGGCACGTGATTACCTTGTGCCTTCGCGTATCCATGCGGGCAGCTTTTACGCACTACCGCAATCACCGCAGCTTTTTAAACAAATATTGATGGTTTCGGGATTTGATCGTTATTTCCAGATTACAAAATGCTTTCGTGATGAAGATTTACGTGCGGACAGGCAGCCGGAATTCACACAAATCGACATGGAGCTTTCCTTTGTGGAGGCAGACGATGTGATGGAATTGAATGAGCGTCTGATGCAGTATATCTTTAAAGAAGTGATGAATATAGATATTCAATTGCCGTTAAAGCGGCTTACATATAAAGAGGCGATGGAGCGCTTTGGCAGCGACAAGCCGGACACGCGCTTCGGCCTGGAGCTGCAAAATGTAAGCGATATTGTGGCGAATACAGAGTTTAAGGTGTTCAGTTCTGTGGTAAAGAATGGCGGCAGTGTACGAGCTATTAACGCAAAGGGTTGTGCAAATATTTTCGCCAGGCGGGAAATTGATGCGCTTGTCGAGTTTGTAAAGATCTACGGCGCAAAAGGTATGGCATGGATTTCCATTAAAGAAGACGGGCTGAATTCTCCTATCACCAAGTTTATGACGGATGAAGAAGTGGACGCTATTATGAAGCGCCTTGACGGACAGGTGGGAGATATCCTGTTCTTTGTGGGCGACAAAAATTCTGTCGTGTTTGATTCGTTAGGCGCGCTTCGCTTGAAACTGGCAGAGCGTCTGGAGCTGATTAAAAAAGACACGTGGGATCTGCTTTGGGTAACAGAGTTCCCGTTGTTTGAATATGCGGAAGAAGAAAAGCGTTTTGTAGCAAAGCATCATCCGTTTACATCGCCCATGGATGAAGATATCGACAAAGTGAAGAGCGATCCGGAAAACGCGCGTGCCAAGGCATATGATATTGTATTAAATGGCAATGAAATCGGCGGTGGCAGCATTAGGATTCACAGCACCGAATTGCAGGAAAAGATGCTGGAGGCCCTTGGCTTCTCTAAAGAAGAGGCGTGGGAGCGGTTTGGCTTCCTGATGGAAGCATTTAAATATGGAACGCCCCCGCATGGCGGCCTTGCCTACGGACTGGATAGGCTGGCGATGCTGATGGCGGATATGCCTTCCATTCGAGACGTGATTGCCTTCCCCAAAGTGCAGAATGCATCAGACCTGATGACACAGGCGCCAGATATGGTAGATAACAAGCAGCTTAGAGAGTTGCATATTAAAGTGGTAGAGTAAGTTATTATGAAGGAAACAGGGAAAGTAGTCGAAATTAAGGGAGATACCGCATACTTACTGTTTAACCGTACTTCGATGTGCGCAAAATGCGGGGCGTGTGGTATGGTTGCAGGGCAAAATGAGATCACGGTACCGACAGAAAATACGCTGCACGCAAAACTTGGTGACAGGGTGGAGCTGGAATTCACATCGAAAAATGCCTTAACTTCTTCCATGATTGCCTATCTTTTCCCTTTGGCTATGCTGATCCTAGGGGTGTGGATTGGATATTCGGTGCCGCAGACAGTGTTTGAGGTACAGGATGTACTTGCGGCAATTTTAGGAATTGTTTTTGCGGCGGTATCTTTCGTGGTGCTTCGCTTGCTCAATCCTGTTTTTAAAAAGAAATTCTCGAATGTATACACGATGGTGCGGGTACAGGAGGAGCAGGAAGAGCTGGAGCAAAAATAAAGCTATCTTGTCTGCAAAGTGTGATAAAAACAGATCTTTTATTGTTGCATATACTACAATGAAAGAATACCATGACATCCTTGAAGCATGTGATGGAATGGAAATGGTTTTATCATGTTCACGCGTAAGGCGAAACATATGTGTTTTAATTGAGATACAGTATAAGGACAGGTTGGCGATAAGTATATGTATCTGAAAAGAATTGAACTTAACGGATTCAAATCGTTTCCACATAAAAAAGAAATACAGATAAACGGTGGTATTACAGGTGTTGTGGGGCCAAATGGCAGCGGCAAAAGTAATATCGCCGATGCTTTGCGTTGGGTTCTTGGTGAGCAAAGCTCAAAAAACCTGCGCGGGGCTTCCATGCAGGACATTATTTTCAATGGCACGCAGGCACGGTCAAAAAAGTCTTACTGTGAGGTTTCGCTTGTATTTGACAATGCGGATGGCAGGATGGATCTTGATTTTACGGAAATTTGTGTCAGCCGCAAGATGTACCGCTCGGGTGAAAGTGAATATGCGATCAACAACGCCGGGTGCAGGCTGAAGGATATTCTGGAATTATTTCGCGACACGGGGATTGGCAAGGAAGGGTATTCCATCATTGGACAGGGACGTATTGATGAAATATTGAACAGCAAGCCTGTGCAGCGCAGGAAGGTGTTTGAAGAGGCGGCAGGGATTGCAAAATATCGTGCGCGTAAAGAAGAAGCGGAGCGTAACCTGCAAAAAACGAGTGATAATATCGTTCGTATTGATGATATTATTGCTGAGCTGGAAACGCAGATTGGGCCGCTGGAAATACAGATGCGTGAAGCAAAGGATTATAATACACTTCGGGAACGTCTAAAGCAGCTTGATATCAATTTGTTTTTATACAATTATGATCGAACTGCCGAGCGCATGAAAAGAATGGATGCACAGGTGGAGGAGCTTGAACAGGAATTTGATGATCTTTCAAATGAGATTACAAAAATGGGGGAGCAGCAAGCAGAAGTAAAGCAGCAATCCGCCGCCATCCAGCAAGAGATTGATTCCCACAACTCAAGAGTGAGCGGGCTTTTGCAGCAGCAGGAAAAGCTAAAGGGAAAGCGCGCCCTTCTGGAAGAACGTGAGAAGAATTGCAGAAATTCTATGGAAGCAGGCAATTCGCATCGGGAAGAGCTTGAGAAGAGTATTGAAGAGTATTCCACAACGATAAAAGATATTAATGAAAAAATAAATGGTCTGAATGCTGTTTTGGATGAACAATATGCGGAAATCTCTGGCCTCAAAGAAAAAATGCTGGACATGGCAGGGCGCGAGGACGGCTATGCGGAGAGCATTGAGGACGTGCGGCGGCAGGCGGAAGATCTGCGCGCCTCGCTGCAAACATGTAAAATTAATTATAGCGAGAGCACTGTCCGCATGGATGTGTTAAAAGGCAAATGCACAGAACTGGAAAGTCGCCTGACCCAGCATGGTGAGCATTTTAATGGGGTGGAGCAGTCTGTAGCAGAATGCCGCAGACAGCTTGAGCAATATGAAGGTGCAAGCGCAGAGATGCGCAATAGATCAAACGAGCTGGCGCAGCTTATGATGCAGTCCAAAGAAAATGAAAAAGAGAAAACGGAGCTGCTTGCCGACGTAACCCGGATGCTGAATGAAGACCAGTCGCGGTATAAGTTGCTTGCCGATATGAATGAAGACCATGAAGGGTATTTTGACAGCGTGCGTTCCTTACTCCGCAAATCTGGCGGCGAACCGGAGATTTCGCGTAAAATAAAAGGCGTGTTGGCGGAAGTGATAGATGTTCCCAAACAATATGAGACACCAATGGAAGTGATATTAGGGAATGCTCTGCAAAATATTGTGGTGGAAACAGATAGCGATGCAAAGGAGATCATTTCTTATTTGCGGCGCAACAATCTTGGGAGGGTGACATTTCTTCCAGCGAAATCACTTAAAGTGCGTTATTTGAATAGAGAAGAA
This sequence comes from Christensenellaceae bacterium OttesenSCG-928-K19, assembly GCA_030266015.1. Taxonomy (GTDB): domain Bacteria; phylum Bacillota; class Clostridia; order Christensenellales; family Christensenellaceae; genus UBA5399. The sequence goes on from JAJDHD010000016.1 coordinate 26,704, forward strand.
AAAGAATTGCTTTCTATGCCGGGAGTGCTTGGTGTTGCCAGCGAGATGATTGGCTGCGAAGAAGGGATCCGCCCGGCCGTAGATTTTTTGCTGGCACGTACGGTGATTGTAGAAGATATGGATTGTGCTGTCGCTTTGATGCGCAAAGCGGAATATTCGTTTCGCACGGTTACCATGCAGGGTGATTTTATAAAGCCGGGTGGTGTAATTACGGGCGGTAGCCTGAAACAGAAGAATACCGGGCTTTTGTCGCGCAAGCGTATGGCAGACGAACTAAAAAAAGCGGTAGAGAAAAACAAGACGGAGCAGCAAAAGCTGCAAGCGGAGCTGGGCAAGAGCGCTGCATTGCAGCAGGACTTGCAGCAAGAGCAGCAAAAAGTGTTGGAAAAGCTGCGTTTGCAGGAAATTGCGCAGGCAGAAGTGAAGCAGCAACTTATAAATTATGAGTCGCAAATTGAGGAAAAGGATACGGCGTGTCATTCTCTTACGGAAGAGCTTACGGAAGCACAGGCAGAGCTGGCTGCAATCACGAGAAAAGCGAATGACGCCTTGGACGAGTCGGAGTCCTTGCAGACGGCATATGATGAGATGAACGCCAAGTTGGTGGCAAAAGAAGAAAAACGGTCACAAGGAATTAAAGAAAACACTCAAATGCGCGAAGTACTCTCTCAAATGGAACTGGAACATGCAGAAAAGAGCAATGAAAAAACAATATTGATGAACGAATCTGAGCGCTTGAAGGCGGCAAGTTTCTCTGCGCGGAATACGATGGGAGAATTGGACGGCCAAAAGGAGTCACTGCATGCAGAATGGCAGGACATAAAACGGCGCAAGCATGAGTTGAACGAAGAGATTGATGACAGTATTGTGGAAATAAAAAATGCTGGCGCCATGGTGCAGGACAAGCTGGACGAGCGCGAACGCCTGAATAACCTGCTGGAACAAAACGAACAAAAACAAACAGCAATGGCGGAGCGTAAGAATTTGCTGATCGAACAAAAATATAAATTGATTGCAAACAAGGAAAAAGCGGAAATTGCGCGTGAAACAATGCAAAATAAGATGTGGGAAGATTATGGACTGACTTACGCGAATGCGCTTGACTTAAAGGATGATGATTTTGGATTCCAGAACGCGACGCGGGAATCTGAGGAAATACGTAACAGACTGCGGGAAATGGGTGCGGTAAACCCCAACGCGATTGAAGACTACGCACGCGTGAGCGAGCGGTATGAGAACTTGAAAACACAGAGGGAAGACCTTGTGCAGGCGGGGGATGACCTGAAAATTGTGATCGATGACCTGCTTAATGGAATGACGGCGAGCTTTAAAGAAAAGTTTGACCTGATCAACGGTCATTTTATGAAAGTATTCAAGGAATTGTTTGGCGGCGGTCATGCAGAAGTGCAGCTTTTGGATGAAGATAATATCATGGAATGTGGAATTGATATTATTGCGGAGCCACCTGGCAAGAAGCTGCAAAGCATCACGCTTTTATCTGGCGGGGAAAAAGCGCTTACAGCGATTGCGCTACTCTTTGCGATGCTTTCCATCAATCCATCGCCAGTGTGCCTGCTGGATGAGATAGACGCGCCGCTGGACGACGCAAACCTGATCCGCCTGGCGGACTATCTAACAAAGCTGTCTAAGGAATTACAATTTATTGTGATTACACACAGGAAGCCAACAATGGCAATCTGTGATACGCTATACGGTGTGGCGATGCATGAAAAAGGCGTTTCGGATATCGTTTCTGTACAACTGGAAGGAGCATGAAATGGGATTTTTCGATAAAATAAAAGAACGGATGAATAAAACACGGGATAATATTTCCGCGCGGCTGAACAATGTAATTAAAAACTTCCGTAAAGTGGACGAAGAATTTTTTGAGGAGCTAGAGGAAGCGCTTATCCTCTCCGACCTTGGCGTTGCAACAACAGATAAAGTGGTGGAAACGTTGAGGGATACGGTAAAGGAACGGAAGATTGCAGACACGGCAGAAATAAAAGAATTGTTGATAGAGATTCTGGCGGATTACATGCAGGCCTCGCCGCTTGAAATAAAAAAGCCGACAGTGATGCTGGTAGTGGGCGTAAACGGCGTGGGGAAAACAACAGCGATTGGCAAGTTGTCCGCTTATTATGGGCAGCAGGGCAAGAAGGTTATCATTGCCGCCGCGGATACGTTTCGTGCTGCCGCCGCCGAGCAGCTTTCTGTTTGGGGGCAACGCACAGATACACGTGTGATTAAGTATGCGGAAGGCGCAGATCCTGCAGCTGTTGTATTTGACGCTATTGACGCGGCAAAACATGCGGACGCGGATTTGCTTATAATCGATACCGCCGGCAGGCTGCATAACAAAAAGAACCTGATGAGTGAGCTGGAAAAAATAAATCGTGTGATTGATAAATCCTATGCGGATGCAAACAGGGAGACTTTTTTGGTGATTGATGCCACAACAGGCCAGAATGCCATTTCGCAGGCGGAAGTATTCAACGAGAGTGTAAAGCTGACGGGAATTATATTGACTAAGCTGGATGGCACGGCAAAAGGCGGCGTGGTGTGTGCGGTAAAGGACATGACAAGCGTTCCAGTGCGGTTTATTGGCGTGGGCGAAGGCGTGGATGATCTTCAACCATTTGACGCGAAGGAATTTGCGCGGGCGATTATAGAGTAGAAAACGCTTGACAATGGGGATGAATACTGTATAATAAGACGGGTGTAAAGGTGTTTTGGTTTACACCCTTTTGATTTGGAGGCGGCATGTGTGATGAAAAGTGAAAAAGACCTCGATTTGCCGCTGTATTATGATTTTTATGGAAGTTTTTTAACGGAAAAGCAGGCAAAGGTGTTTGAGATGTATTACAATGATGACCTGTCGCTTGCGGAGATTGCGCAGGAGATGGAAATCTCGCGACAGGGTGTGATGGACACGGTAAAACGGTCTCGTAAAAAGCTTTATGATATGGAAGAAAAACTGGGGCTTGTGAAAAAAGAACTGGAGGGTTCAAATGGCGTTTGAAGGAATTGCGGAAAAACTGCAAAACGTATTTAAAAAGCTTACCTCCCGTGGAAAGCTGACAGAAGCCGATATTAAAGCCGCAATGCGTGAAGTGAAGCTGGTGCTGCTAGAGGCAGATGTAAACTTTATTGTGGTTAAAAAGTTTATAAAAGACCTTTCTGAAAAAGCGGTGGGCGAGCATATACTGGAAAGCCTAACACCCGGGCAACAGGTGGTAAAGCTGGTGCGCGATGAGTTGACAGAGCTTCTTGGCGGTACGCAAGCCGAGGTGAAGAGCGGTAATCCCACTGTTATTTTGATGATGGGCTTGCAGGGTGCAGGTAAAACTACTTTTTGCGCCAAGCTTGCTGGATATTACAAAAAGCAGGGCAGGAAACCATTGCTTGTGGCGTGTGATATTTATCGCCCGGCGGCGATTAAGCAGTTGCATGTGGTGGGTGAGCAGGTCGGCGTCGATGTATTTGATGAAGGGCAGGAAAACCCTTCAAAAATCTATAAAAATGCGATGCAATTTGCCACGAGGAACGCTTGCGATATCATTATAGTAGACACAGCGGGGCGCTTGCATATTGACGATGAAATGATGGGTGAACTGAAAGAGCTGAAGCAGACGGCGAACCCGACGGAAACGCTGCTTGTGTTGGACGCGATGACAGGGCAAGACGCAGTAAACGCGGCTACAACATTTAATGACAATATCGGCATAGACGGCGTGATTCTTACAAAGATCGACGGTGACACACGCGGTGGTGCGGCGATGTCTGTGCGCGCGGTGACGGGCAAACCGATTAAGTTTGTGGGAACGGGCGAAAAGTTGGATAACATAGAACCATTTTACCCTGACAGGATGGCGTCACGTATCCTTGGTATGGGTGACGTTTTGACATTGATTGAGAAAGCGGAAACCGCTTTTGAAGAGAAAAAGCAAATAGAACTGCAACAAAAGATATCAAAGGACCAGCTTACGCTGGAAGATTTTTTGGAACAACTGGAGCAGCTTAAAGACATGGGCTCTATGAGCGATATCCTTTCCATGATGCCGGGTGGCAACAAGCTTGCGAATATGCAGGTGGATGAAAAACAGATGGAGCGCACCAAAGCGATTGTGCTCTCTATGACACTGGAAGAACGCCGGGATCCGCACATTATTAACGGGCCGCGCAGGAAACGCATTGCGGCGGGCAGTGGCACACAGATACAAGATGTAAACAGGCTTTTGAATCAGTTTGACCAGATGCGCAAAATGCTGAAGCAATTTACTGGAAAAGGCGGCAAAAAGCGCCGCGGCATGTTCAAAATGCCGTTTTAAAAAAAGTAAAACGCATCGTATGCGGTGTGATTTATAAAAAATGAAGCATAGAAATGTTGGAGGTTTCAAATGGCAGTAAAAATCAGATTGAAGAGACTGGGTAGCAAGAAGAATCCCTTTTACAGGTTGGTTGTGGCAGATGAGCGTGCACCGAGGGATGGTCGTTTTATTGAGCAGTTGGGATATTACAATCCGCTGACAAAAGAGCTTAAGCTGGACAACGACAAAGCGAAAGAATGGATTGGCAATGGAGCGCAGCCTACAGATACAGCGCGTGCGTTGCTGAAAAAAAGCGGTGCGATTGAGCAGGATGCACAGCCTAAAAAGCAACTGGCTAAAAAGGCAAAGACAGAAAAGCCAGAAGCGGTTGTAGAAGAAACTGCGCCTGTGGAAGACGCGGCAGAGGCTGTTGCTGCCGAAGAACCTAAAACGGAAGAAACCGTCGCGGCTGAAGAGGAAGCGAAATAATCGCATCCGGTCTTTGACAGGAGAGATAATATGCGGGAATTAGTTGAATTTATGGCGAAAAGCCTTGTAGACCAGCCAGATGCGGTCAATGTGACGGAGCGGGAAGAAGATAACGCTTTTATCATTGAGATTACCGTTGCGCCTGATGACATGGGCAAGGTGATTGGCAAGCAGGGAAGAATTGCCAAAGCGATTCGTACTGTTGTGAAAGCGGCAAGCGTGAAATCACCCAAGAAATATATTGTAGAGATCGTATGACGGATTTTTTTGAACTGGGCAGGATTGTAAAACCGCAGGGGATCAAAGGGGAAGTAAAGGTGGAAGCCTATACCGATGATCTTGAGCGGTTTTACAACTTGGACTTTGTGTTTTTTAAAGAGAAAAGCGGCTATGTAGCCCACACACTGGAGCGTGTGAGGGTGGATGCAAAGGCCGCTTATCTTAAATTTGAGGATACAGACGATAGAAATACGGCAGAAAAGCTGCGTGGGACATATATCTACATTGACCGCGCAAACGCGGCAGAACTCCCACCCGGTGCGCATTATATCCAAGATTTGATTGGTATGACTGTGAGCGATGACGAGGGTAAAAAGTTGGGTGTCCTCAAAGATATTTTGCAGACGGGCAGCAAGGATGTGTATATTGTGGCACTGGAGAGCGGTGGCACATTGATGTTTCCATCTATCGAGGGAGTGTACATCAGCAAAGATGTGGAACGGGGAGAAATTGTTTTAGATCATGTAAAACTGGCAGAGGTTGCGGTGTATGACGTTTAATTGCCTTACAATATTCCCGGAAATGTTTACAAGCTTTACAGGTACCAGTCTTTGCGCCAAAGCGATTGAAAAAGGCTTGATTACCATTCATTTATATGATATCCGCGATTATACAAAAGACAAACACAAACGTGTGGATGATTATCCCTTTGGTGGCGGTGCAGGAATGCTGATGACCCCGCAACCGCTATTTGATTGCTTTGACGCGGTGCAAAAGAATACAAAAGGGAAAAAAGTGAGAACTATTTATTTAAGCCCGGGCGGAACGGTGTTAACACAAGGCAAAGCAAATCATTTACAAGAACAATATGAGGTGCTAAACCTGTTATGCGGGCATTACGAGGGCGTGGATCAACGCGTATTGGATACTTATATTGATGAAGAACTGTCAATTGGCGACTATGTGCTGACTGGTGGTGAACTACCAGCTATGGTGTTAATGGATTGCGTGATGCGCTATGTGCCAGAGGTGCTTTCTAATGAGGATTCCACAAAGTCGGAAAGTTTTGGCGATGGCTTGTTGGAGTATCCGCAATATACCCGACCACAGGAATATAACGGTCTTACCGTGCCGGAGGTGCTTGTTTCTGGGCATCACAAGAATATAGAAAACTGGCAACGGGAGCAATCCATTGTAAAAACAGCGCGCGTGCGGCCTGACCTTTTGGATAACGCGCAATTGACGGAAGATGAAAAAATGCTTATTTGCGATGTAAAAAGCGAAAAATAAGCTTGCTATCGCAAAAAAACTGTGGTAAAATCAATTTTGTTTGCATTGCCTGGTTATTGGGCGTGTATTAAAAAGAAGTAGGATGGTCCGCTGCTTGGAGCCAAGTAAGAACGTCTGTAGTGGAAGGAGGCTCATAAAAATGAACGATATTATTAAAGCAATTGAAGCACAGCAGCTTAAGACCGATCTGCCAGCTCTTTCAATCGGCGACACTGTGAAGGTGAACGTAAAGGTTGTGGAGGGTAGCAGGGAGAGAATCCAGGTTTTTGAAGGATACCTGATTGCCCAAAAAGGCGGTGGGATATCCGAAACAATTACAGTGCGCCGTGTGTCGTATGGCATTGGTGTAGAACGTACGTTCCCAATACATTCGCCACGAATTGATTCTATTGAAGTGGTACGCCACGGTAAGGTGCGCAGGGCAAAGCTATACTATCTGCGTGACAGGGTTGGTAAAGCAGCCAAGATCAGGGAAAAATAAGATAAAAACAAATATCCGGGCCATTGCAGGTTCCGGATATTTTTTATATCTAAGAAGGCATAGATGGCACTTTACGGAAAAAGCGTTTTCCGATATACTATTGTGGGTGTTGATAGAAAGGATAACTCATGGATATACAATGGTATCCGGGGCACATGACAAAAGCGCGCCGGCAACTTGCGAAAAAACTGAAAATGATCGATATTGTGATTGAAGTGCTGGATGCGCGTGCGCCGAGAAGCTCGGTCAATCCGGATTTTGATGATTTGTTCGCGACCAAAAGCAGGTTTTATGTGTTGAATAAAGCAGATCTGGCGGATGAAAAGGTGACGAAACAGTGGATAAAATACTATAACTCCAAAGGAATCCCTGCCGTATCCTTTTCAGCAGCAGCTGGAAATACCGAGCAACTGAAAAAATCAATTATGGATAACGCAAAAGCGATTCTTCAAAAATATGAAAAAAAAGGCGTTAAAAAAACGCTGCGCGCACTTGTTGTTGGTATTCCAAATGTTGGAAAGTCCGCTATTTTAAACAGACTTGCCGGATCACGCAAAATGAAAGAAGGGAATAAGCCGGGCGTAACTAAAGCGTTGCAATGGGCGAAGATAAGCGATAATCTTGAAATTATGGATTCGCCTGGGCTGTTGTGGCCAAAGTTTAAAGATGAAAAAACAGGTGCTGTTGTTGCACTGGTGGGCAGCATTAAACTGGATATACTGGATGAAGAGGCGTTGGCATTTTATTTGATTGGATTGTTAAAGGACAGTTCGCCGCAATTGTTGATACAACGGTATAAGCTGAAAGGGTTGAAAGAGGATGATTATGATATCCTGCTGGATATTGGAAGGCGGCGGGGGTTTCTGGTAAAGGGCGGGGAAGTGGATGTGGAGCGTGCCGCCAAAACAGTTCTGGATGAATTTAAAAATGGAAAAATGGGACGAATTTCACTTGAAGCGCCGCCGGGGGTAGTATGAAGGAAACCAGAGAAGAAAAACTGAAAAGACGCCTGATGGAAATGACAGAATACGAGAAACCACATTGGGGTGCGGACGAGCATGTGGCGGGAATTGATGAGGCGGGGCGTGGTCCGCTGGCAGGGCCTGTGGTTGCCGCGTGTGTTGTTATGCCGCCAGACGACCTAATACTTGGTGTAGATGATTCGAAAAAAATTTCTGAGAAAAAGCGGGAAATGCTATATGACATTATAACCGAAAAAGCGCTGGATTATGCTGTATGTATAATTGATGAGCGCGTGATAGATGAAATTAATATTTTGAATGCCGCGCGCCGTGCGTTTTTGGGTGCGTTGAATGGTCTGACGTTAACGCCACATCATGTATACACGGATGCCATGGAACTGGAGACCGATTTTCCATGCACTGCAGTGGTGAAGGGCGACGCGAAAATTTATACTATTGCAGCTGCATCTATCATTGCCAAGGTAACACGGGACAGGATTATGGCTGAATTTGACAAGGAATACCCAGAATACCACTTTGCAAAGCACAAAGGATATGGAACAAAAGCGCATTATGAAGCGTTAGAGAAGTATGGGGTGCTGCCCATACACAGGAAGACCTTTTTGAAAAAAATACTGGAGCGTTGATGGACAGGAAAATGTTGGGCAGGCGGGGAGAAGAATTTACATGTAGTTATGCTGTGCAGGCTGGGATGAAGGTGCTGTGTAATAATTTCCATTGCCGCGCGGGAGAGATAGACATTATCGCACGGGATGGGGAAACGATAGTTTTTGTGGAGGTGAAAACCCGCAGTAACAAAAGCTATGGATCTGCGGCAGAAGCGGTTACACCGGCAAAGATCAGGAAAATAAAAGCTGCGGCTTTGGAATACATCACGCAAAACAACCTGCACGACAGCAATTTCAGGTTTGACGTAGCTGAAGTATATAGCGGGTCAGACGGAATGAGTATTAACTATATCAGGAGTGCGTTTGAGTAACCGAAATTTATGGAACAGCAGACAGAATTCATAGTTGTATTTGCGGTAATAGGAATCATATTCTTATTTGCGATTTATCAAATCCAGGCGCGCAGGGGATTGCAGAAAAGCTTGCAGCCGGAGCAGTCAACATGGGGTGTTTTCATCCTGTTGGTTGCGGTTGCTGTAGGTATACGTATTGCTATTGCCTATGCCACGCCGGGCTATGAGTCGGATATGGGCTGTTTTCGTTCGTGGGCGGATATTGCGTATTCCAATGGATACGCTGAATTTTATAACGGTGACTATTTTGCAGATTATCCGCCATTATATATTTATGTGCTGTCTTTTCTTGGATGGATTCGTGACATGGCGGGCATGGATCTCGGCGGGGCGGAGTATGGCCTGCTGATCAAAACACCGGCGCTTGTTACAGATATTTTTGTTGCGGTGGCAGTATACATCATCGCAAAAAGAGAATTTGGCGGGAAAACAGGGCTGTTGCTATCTGCGTTGATTTTATTGAATCCGGCTGTGATGATGAATTCAGCTGTGTGGGGCCAGGTGGATGTTATTTTCACAGCAGTGATTTTGTTGGTACTATGGCTGCTTTACAAAGAAAAGCTGGTTTGGGCTGCGGCACTTTTTATGATAGCGTTTTTGCTGAAACCACAGGCAGTGTTGATTGCTCCTGTTTTGTTGTTTGTATTTATTCGCAACATAATTGCCTCGAAAGAAAAGCTGAAGGCATGGCTTGCGCTGGTGGTGTCTGCTGGGGTTATGGTGCTACTGTTCTTTGTTGTTCAGTTGCCGTTTGGCATAAACCAGGAGCCATTGTGGCTTGTGGATAGGATGATGGAAACAATGGGCCAATATCCATATGCCTCATTAAATTCCTTTAATTTGTTCAGTATGCTGGGCTTGAATTTTGTAGATGTTTCTTCTGTTTCGTGGTTTTCACTGCCATTAAATGTCTGGGGTTATATCTTTATTGCGGCGGTTTGCGTCTATGTGCTTTGGTTGTATATCAAAAATCCCAAGAGGGAATTTTTGTTTGCGCTTGCCAGCCTTATTATTTTAGGGGTGTTTACATTTGGTCATGGGATGCACGAGCGTTATATTTTTCCTGTGCCTTTCCTGATGCTTATTGCATATATATTGATACGCGATAAACGCTTACTGTTCTGTACGGTATTGCTGTTTGGTGTGTTGCTGGCAAATCAGGTTGTTTCGCTTTATTATTATCAGGTGGTTATCCCACAAGGGCTAATGGTTGCCTGTTCTGCTGTTAGTGTGGGTATTTCTATTTATTCATTTTATGTTGCCACGAAGCTTGCCTTAGAGCCGCCGATAGTGCACCAGCCGCAGGCTGTGGAAAAAGAAGAGAAAGGCCATTTAATAAAACCAATGCAAATAAAAAAAGAAAAGATTATTTCAAAAAAAGACATGTTGCTGATGCTTATTATTACAGTGGTTTATGCTTGTGTTGCGTATATAAACCTTGGATCCTTTGAAATTCCACAAACAAATGCAGTATTGCAAAATGGAATGCGCATTGAGTTTAGCGAGGTAGAGCACGTATCTAAAATCAAATATTATGCAGGGTATGGGAAGGGTGGCTTTGCACTTTATGCATCGGAAGACGGACAGGAATACCACAATGTGGGCCTCATAGCCGGTGAAGAGACGTTGTATGAGGTTGACCACGAAAAAGGTGATTTATATGCATGGGAAGAATATGACACTGATATTAGCGCCAAGTATATTGAGTTTTTAAAAGTGGAAGGCGACCTGCCTATTCATGAGTTTGCATTTTATAATGAGCAAGGAAACCTGATTGAGCAGGCAAATGTGACCTATGACGGCAAGCATATTGATGTTTATTTCGACGAGCAGTTGATTGTGCCGCAAGAACGCACTTATATGACAGATTTCTACTTTGACGAGATATACCATGTGCGCACGGCATATGAGAATATACATGGCATTACGCCATACGAGGTGACACATCCGCCGCTTGGCAAGATACTGATATCAATTGGAATCAATTTGTTTGGCATGAACCCGTTTGGATGGCGGTTTATGGGGACGCTTGCGGGTGTTCTTATGCTGCCGATTATTTATATTCTAGCAAAAATGATATTGAAGAAAAGTAAATATGCTGCGTTTGCCGCGGTTTTGTTTGCGGTGGATTTTATGCATTTTGCGCAGACGAGGATTGCAACGATAGACAGCTTCAGTGTATTGTGGATTCTTTGCATGTTCACCTGCATGTTTTGGTATGCCCAGACGAATTTTAATACGCAAAAAGTGGAAAAAACATTGCTGCCGTTGTTTTTGTGTGGATTGTTTTTTGGATTGGGTGCAGCGACAAAATGGCTGTGTATCTATGCAGGTATTGGACTTTTGGTGATTTTTTTGATTATGATGTATCGGCGGTACAAAGAATACGTTTATGCGAAGCAAAGCGGAGAATACCCACCATTGGTGGAGGCCTATAAACGAAAGCTGGGCATTACATTGCTTGCCTGTGTGGCGTTTTTCATACTGATTCCTTTGGCGATTTACCTGCATTCTTATACACCGTATATGATGGTGACAGACGGCGGGGCATATACAGGACTGGGAGATATAGTGGCAAATCAGGATTATATGTTAAACTACCACGCGTACCTCAATCCCGACCATGTCCATCCTTTCTCATCAAACTGGTATAGCTGGCCGGTGAATTACCGTCCAGTGTTGTTCTTTAGCAACCAGAATCAGGAGGCGGGCACAATTGCTACACTTTCGACCATGGGTAATCCGCTTATTTGGTGGACGGGCATTGTGGCGGTGGCCAGTTTGATTTATTTAACGGTTCGTAATAAAAAGCACAGGAACTTTGGCTTGTTGTTTTTGGCGGTTGCTGCACTGTGTCAATATATGCCATGGTGGTTTATTTCGCGGGAAGTTTATATCTATCACTACTTCGCCATTGTACCATTTTTAATATTGTTGATTGTATACTGGTTGAAAATCCTAGAAGAAAAATATCGCTATGGAAAGCAGTTTGGAGTTGTATTTGTAATTGTGTGCGCTGTTTTCTTTGTGCTGTTTTATCCGGTGATTACCGGTGTGCCCGCAGACGCAGGGTATGTGACCGGGTTGAGGTGGCTTGGCACCTGGCCGTTTTATTAATCGTAGCTGTTAGACCAATATTTTCTGTCAAGTGAACGGTATTGAATTGCCTCCGCTATATGCGGCGCAAGCACCTCGCGACTGGAGTCTAGATCGGCGATGGTGCGTGCTGTCAGCAAAACACGGGTATAGGATCGTGCGCTCATCTTCATTTTTTCATAAGCGCTTTTTAGTAGCTGCTCCGCCGCTGGGTGGATAGGGCAGAATTCTTTCAGTTGGGCTGAATTAAGCTGGGCATTGCAGTATTTACCTATGCTCTTATAGCGCTCCAATTGTATATTGCGCGCACTGTTAATGCGCGACCGCACCTGTGCAGAAGTTTCCTGCTGCTCGGTGGAATGCAGTTCGTTGTAGTGGATCCGGCCCATCTCCACGTGGATGTCCATCCTGTCTAGTAATGGCCCAGAGATTTTGGAAAGATAGCGGTTAATTTGGGGTTGGGAACAGCGGCATTCCGTATCTGAACCAAAGTTGCCGCATGGGCAGGGGTTCATGGACGCCACAAACATAAAATCGGCGGGATAACTCACTTTGTTGTTGGCACGGGAAACGGATACTGTTCCATCCTCCAGTGGCTGGCGCAATGCTTCCAAAACATTGCGGTCAAACTCCGGAAGTTCGTCAAAATAGAGTACGCCACGGTGTGCAAGGCTGATCTCGCCGGGCACGCATTTTTGTCCGCCGCCGATGATTGCGGCAGAAGACGCAGTGTGGTGTGGGCAGCGGAATGGACGAATTCCAGCAAGATCGCCGCCTTGCTTTGTCTCGCCTGCCGCGGAATGAATTTGTGTTACTTCCAGAGCCTCTTCAAATGTAAAATCCGGTAAAATGCCAGGGAGTGCTTTGGCAAGCATACTTTTGCCGGAACCAGGGCTGCCAATCAGCAATATATTATGACCGCCTGCTGCCGCAATTTCCATGGCACGCTTGGCTTTTTCCTGTCCGCGAATATCCGCAAGGTCAACTGCGGCGTCTGCGGGAATCCCTTTGTATTCCCATGGCGTAGGATAAACAATATCTGGTTGCTCCTCCTTGTTTAAAATGGAGGCCAGCTCTTTTAAATGCTTCACTGGTAATATTTTTATATCCTCTATATTCTGGATCTCCCGCATATTGTCATGTGGAACTACCATAAAGTTAAAGCCACGCTTGCGCGCGTCAATAACCATAGGCAAAAGGCCGGCAACTGGCCGTACATCTCCATTCAGCGAAAGCTCTCCGAAAATTGTCATATATTTGAGCAACTCGCCATTTATCTGTTCACTGGCGACAAGCAGGCCGATTGCAATGGCAAGGTCATAGATTGGCCCTTCCTTGCGCTGGTCGGCCGGGGCAAGGTTGATTGTGATTTTTTTTGCAGGATATTCATAACCGGAGTTTTTAATGGCAGAGCGTACACGTTCTTTTGATTCTTTTACGGAAGCATCGGGAAGTCCACAAATCTCATAGGAAGGAAGTCCGTTGTAGACGTCAGCTTCTACAAGCACAGGATACCCTTCTATTCCATTAAGACCGTAGCTTAAAACCTTTGCAAGCATGTGCCGCTCCCTGTTGATTCTGTCAAAAATAAGTGATTCGCTTGGAACTATAAATTAATTATGGAGAAGGATTTCGTTTCTGTCAAGCACGCCCATAATGTTTACGTTTTCTTAAATTGATAAAAGTGTGGAAATATGATAAAATTAATAGGCTTATGCATAGCAAAAGGAGAGAAGCGTATGACTGAAGGCACCTTGTTGGCGATAGACGGAAACAGCCTAATGCACAGGGCATATTGGGCGTTGCCTCAAATGAGTGATGTGGAAGGCAGGCCGGTTAACGCGGTATACGGTTTTTTCAATATGCTATTTAACATTGTAGACGAATATAAACCAACCCATATTGCTGTGGCGTTTGACATGCACGAGAAGACGTTTCGCCATAAGCAATATGCGGAATATAAAGCAGGACGGCAAAAGACACCTGAAGATTTAAATGAGCAATTTGGCATTCTAAAAGACGCGCTTACCATGGTTGGTATCCGTTATGTGGAAAAAGCAGGCTATGAAGCGGACGACATATTGGGAACACTTGTAAAAAATGCAGAAATGCAAGCTTATATCTTTACCGGGGACAAGGATGAACTGCAACTGATCTCGGATACGACATGCGTGGTGCTTACCAAAAAAGGCGTGAGTGAAACGGCATTGATGACAGAGCAGGCGCTTAAGGATGAGAAGGGGATTACGCCACAGCAGGTTACAGACCTGAAAGGGCTGATGGGCGACGCTTCCGATAACATTCCGGGTGTGGCAGGGGTAGGGGAAAAGACAGCCTTAAAGCTGCTCCATGAATATGACACGGTAGAAAACCTTTATAACAATTTAGAACAACTGCCCAAAAACAAACTGTTGGAAAAGCTGCAAAACGGCAGGGAATCTGCGTTTCAATCAAAAGAACTTGCGACAATTTATACAGATGTGCCGTTGGAAGAGAAAATGACTGATTTTTCTTTTGGCGGATTTGAGTCGGATAAGCTAGAGTCAATGTTCCATAAATACGGTTTCCGTAATTTTATGAAGCGTTTTTCCCTGAGCACGGAAGCGAGAAAGACGACTGAGTCAAGAGAAATCCATCCGGAAGAAGTGGACATTTTTGATGACGCGGTCGAAGTAGCATTTTTGTTGCTGGACAATAGAATATCTATCGCAATCGATGGCGATACAGAATATTTCATTCCGCTTAAAATGAATTTGCTGGACGAGGGATATGATCTTGCGGAAGGATTGCGCGCGTTAAAGATGTTTTTGAAGGGCAAGCGCTTAGTAACACATGACGTAAAGGCATTTATGCACAATTATCCTGATTTTGAAGTTTATGATTTTCATGATGTTATGCTGACAGATTGGGTTTTAAGCCCGTCACACTCGAAATATGACTTGTCGAGCATGATGAAGCGCGCGGACATGGAGATGAACGCGGCTTGCCTGTTCTCGTTATATGAAAAACAGCAAGATGAAATAGAGAAAAACGAGCTGGAGTTTATACTATACGATGTTGAGTTTCCTTTGTTGAAAGTTCTTTTTTGCATGGAAGAAAACGGCTTTTGCGTCAGTCGCGATGAGTTGGCAGCTCTTGGTGAAAAATATAATTTACAGATAAAAAAATTAACACAGAATATATACGAATTGGCCGGTATGGAGTTTAACATCAGCTCAACCAAGCAGCTTGCAGAGGTTTTGTTTGAGCGGCTTGAATTGCCGGTGATAAAGAAAACAAAAACAGGATATTCCACCGATGTGGAGGTTTTGGAAAAACTGGAAGGCAAGCACCCCATCATCGGTTACATAATGGAATACCGCACGCTGACAAAGCTAAAGGGAACGTATATTGACGGGCTTTTAACGTTGATAAAGGATGGGTATATCCACACGACCTTCCTGCAAACGGCGACAGCGACGGGCAGGCTATCCAGCGTGGAGCCGAATCTGCAGAACATTCCCATAAAATCCGCTATGGCAGATGAAATTCGCGAGGCATTTGTTGCGCCGGATAAGGCTGTTATTGTTTCGGCGGATTATTCGCAAATAGAACTGCGCATTCTGGCACATATGGCGGATGATGAAAACCTGAAACAAGCGTTTTGGGATAATGAAGATATCCATGCGCGCACGGCGGCGGAGATATTAGATAAAGACATTGATGATGTTACAAAAGCAGAACGCGCACATGCCAAGGCTGTAAATTTTGGTATCGTATACGGTATAAGCGACTTTGGACTAGCCAGGAACACGGTGCTTTCCCGCAAGCAGGCGGCGTTGTATATTGATCGTTATCTGGAAGAATTTGCCGGAGTGCGGCGGTATATGGAAGATATTAAAGAGGAAGCGCACAGGCAAGGATTTGTGCGCACGATGTTTGGCAGGATTCGCTATATTCCGGAGCTTACCTCTGGTAATTATAATATACGCTCTGCGGGTGAGCGGGCAGCACTTAATACCCCCATACAAGGGACGGCTGCGGATATCATAAAAATTGCGATGAATAAGGTTGCGGAAAAGTTGAATGGTATGACATCGAAGCTTGTGCTGCAGGTTCACGATGAGTTGATTGTATATGCTGATGCAGAAGAAGCGGATGATGTGAAGACATTGCTGAAGGAATGCATGGAAGGTGCGGCGCAGCTTTCTGTGCCGCTTGTGGCAAATGTGGCCAGTGGCAAGAACTGGCTGGAGGCGAAATGAATAATAGGATTATAGGCCTTATGGGAAACAGCGGTTCGGGCAAAAGCACGGTTGCCGATTATTTGAAAGCGAAGAGTGCATACATAATTGATGCAGATGAAGTATCGCACCGTATTTGCGAGGTGGGGCAACCGGGCCTGGCAGCGGTAAAAGAGCGCTTTGATCCTTATTTTTTTAATGAAGACGGTTCACTTAACAGACGGCGTATGGGGCGTTTTGTGTTTGCAAACAAAGCTGAATTACGCAAACTGGAGGATGTCTTGCACCCCATTATTTTGCAGGAAGTGAAGCGGGAGCTTAAAGAGCACAAAGAAAGCATAGTGGTGATTGATTGTGCATTGCTAATCAAAACAAACCTTTATCTTTTGGCGGATGAGGTGTGGTTGGTAAAAGCCGAAACAGACACGAAGATAGAACGTATTTGTGGCAGAGATCATATACCCTATGACCAAGCGCTAAACAGACTCAGAAACCAAATGCCGGATAGTGAAATGTTGCGGTATGCGGATGTTGTGCTAATGAACGACGGATCAAAGGAAATGCTGCTGGAACAGGTGGATGAATATCTATGAGTACGGCGGGTTCAAAGAAGAAAAAAGGGATAGGAGTAAAGGTATTAGTTGTCATCCTAGTGATTGCCATTGTGGCAGGGGGGGCTATTATACTGGTTAAAAATACAAGGTATCCGCTGGAATACGAAGAATTGATTGTGCAGTATTCTGATGAATTTGGGCTGGATCCTTACATGGTGGCAGCTGTGATTTATACAGAAAGTGGATTTGATGCAAGCGCGGTATCGCGCTCGGGAGCGATTGGATTGATGCAGATTATGCCGGAAACTGGAGAATGGATTGCTGGAAAGTTTGACATCAATAATTTTAAAGACAACATGTTGTTTGACCCACAAACGAATATCCGCTTTGGTTGTTGGTATTTGGGGTTTCTGGAAGAAAGATTTGAAGGCGACAACAGGTTGGTGTGGGCTGCCTATAATGCAGGCCATAACAGGGTAAACCAATGGCTGGACGATCCTGCTGTATCATTGGATGGAAAGAGGTTGGATAATATTCCGATAGAAGAAACAAAACAATATGTAGAAAAGGTAGAAAAAGCGCATCAAAGATATAAGGAGTACTATGAGATCGGTTAAAAAATTACTTTCGATTGCTGTATTGAGTATATTTGTATTTTTATGTTCCTGTTCTTTCGCAACACAAACGACAGAGACACCTGAAACGGAAGCGGTACCGAGCGCCACTACCCAACCGGCAAAAATCGCCGGAGGCGATATGTTTATTGCCATACCTGCCGACGTGGACTCTTTCGATCCACTCGAAGCTGATTCGGAAGACCTTGTAAACCTGCTTACCCTCGTTTATGAAACTCCGCTGAAATATGAAACAAATGGCAGGATTGTAAACAACCTGGTGGAACGGATAGAGGTTAATGAGACAAAGACGCAGTTCACTTTTGTATTGAGAAATGACGTTTATTTTTCTGACGGAACAAAAATGACGGCAGATGATATGGTCTATAGCGCAAATAAGGTAAGAGGCCTTTATGGCGGAACACAGCCAAGCTCTTCCAATGAAATGGGCGATGGGGAGGATGGGCAAACGCCGGAAGAAGATACAGCGGATCAGGGCGAAGAAGGAGGAGATGTCCAAGCTGCTGAAACGGAAACAAATACAGGTGAGGCCAACGGTAATACCGGTAGTAGATACCGCCGATATGCCGGTCTGGTGGTAGATATCGAAAAAATTAACGACCAGACTGTTTTGCTTACAATGGACGAGCCGGGGAATGCGGCATTGCATTTTATGACGTTTCCTGTGATGAATGCGGCGCTGGATGCTCAGGAATTGCCCGTTGGTACAGGGCCGTACATGGTAGAAGGCTATTCGGATAGCGGGGAAATAACCTTGGTGGTAAACGACCGATGGTGGCAGAAAGCTCCCTATATTGAAAAGATTGTGGCAAAACCAGCAGAGGGGATCAACCAGAAGTTAGAGTTTGTGCAATCCAGTATGATTGACTTGGTTACAACGGACGTGCTTTATGCTAGTAAATATTCCCAGCCGCAGGTGACACAGGTGATTGACTATATGACCAATTATTACGATTGCCTGATTCCAAACCAAATTTCGGCAAAAATGAAAGATGTGAAAGTGCGGCAGGCTATTTCCTACGCGATTGACCGCAGGGAAATATTGTCTACGGTATTGCTTAATCATGGTGTGCCTACCAATTTGCCCATCGCACCTGATAACTATGCATATGAGTCGAAGTATAAGATCAGTGATTATGACAGACAGCTTGCAAAAGACCTGTTGGAAGAAGCAGGCTACCGGTCGGATCCGGATGGGGATGGGGCTGTTTTGCAGCTGGAGATGATTGTACTAAGCGACAGGAATCAGCCGTATAAAAAAGAAGCAGCAAAGACAATCAAGAAACAGCTTGAGGATGTAGGCATAGTGCTGACTATATTTGAGTTGGATTCAGAGGAATATATGATTCTGCTGGAAGGTGGAAATTTTGACCTGGCCTATTGTAGTTATTATCTTGACGTTGTCCCTGATTTTGAATATCTATTCGGGGAAAACGGCGAAGGCAACTATGGTCATGTGAGTAATGATGAGATTAACAAGGCGGTAAAAGAATACAAACTTGCAGTAACGGAAGAAGAAGTGTTATCTGCATACAGTGATTTGCAGCGAGTGTTGACGGAACGTGTTCCACAGATCGGTTTATATTTTAGGATGAATTCCATTATTTGTGATGCGGGCATACAGGGTATTGCAGAACCGCGACAAAATTCAATTTATTCTCATATTTCGGAATGGAGTATCAGCTATGTTGCGGATGCGTTTAACAGTGAGAATGCTGCTGCGCAACCAGAGCAACAACCTGAAACAGAATAGAATTAAAAATCAAGAAATACCGGTGATGGCAAGCAGATGCTCCTCATCGGCAATTTCATAAATATCGGTCTTGCTGTTATTAAAATATAATATTGTGTACCCAACCATGCCACTGGAATTCAATGTTTCTGTTCCTGATGGCATACCAAACAAAGATGCGGCATAGTTTGCACCTTTAATATTGGCGAGCACTGCCCGGTGTTCCCATGTTTCACCTCTAAAGATTTCTTGATAGGCAGCATAGTCTTCTTCCGTATTTGGTATTATTTGTGCGCAATTGATGCCACCTACACGTTTCATGTCAAATGTGATTCCGCTGTTGTAATCCGTTATCGTGATGACATCTCCCGTTCGATAGATGGAATTGATGGTCTCCCAGGCGGAGAGAGTTCCTTTTTCTGTAATCTCACCAGTATATGTAATCCCAAAAACACGTTTGAATTCAGGATTTGGGGTATTTCGTACTGCACTATCCGAAAAAATTGCCTGCATGGTTGCACGGCCTACTTGACCATCTGGCGAAATGCCGTTGATTTGCTGAAATTGTCGGACAGATTGCGCCGTCATATCGCTGAATTTACCAGTTGGCCTATAGTTTAAGTAGCCAAGCTCGCATAACCTACGCTGGATGGCATATACTTCGCTGCCGGCATCGCCCTGCTGTACAACGGTTGATTCTGTAGATGTTGTGCCCAACAATGGAAGTGTTGCCAATAAAATGACTAAAAAAATCAAAACATGCTTTTTCATGTTTCTTATTTTACATCTCTTTTTGAAAAAATACAATGATGTGAAATTGTGAGCCTTTCATATGTTTGGGAAACGAGGGGGAAGATTAGTACTTTTCAAAGCTTGCTGGTAAGGATATAATAGCAATATGGTTATTACAGAAGTTGCACAAGGGAAACGGAACAAAGACAGGTTAAATATTTATATAGATGATAAGTTTTCCTTTGCCTGCTACATAGAAACCGCTGTAAAGCACAGGCTAAAAAAGGGTGTAGAGGTTACGCAGGCCTTAATTGATAGCATTAGAGAAGAAGATGGTCAAAAATATGCTTTTGATACCGCATTAAAATTTGTATCGCGGAAAATGCGCACACAAAAGGAAATTGAAGACAAGCTGAGGGAAAAAGAAGTTGATGAAGCGCAGATCGTATATGCGGTTGGCAAGCTTATAGAATACGGGTATATTGACGACAGGCATTATGCAGAACTGTATGTGAGTGAATTATGTCAAAAATACGGTGTAAGGATGATAAAGCAAAAGCTTGCGCAAAAAGGCATCAAAACTGAATTGATAAAGGAATTACCGATTGATGCAGAGCCGGCGTTGGAAGAGCACTTGCAAAAGCTGTATCGGCGGTATGAGCAGGAAGAGCCCGCCAAGAAAAAGCAAAAGATTATACGTGCGTTGCTACAAAAAGGCTTTGAATATGACGAGATCAAAGGCGCGATGAAAGGGATTCATGAAGACTGAAATACTAAAAATATTGCTTGAGGCAACCGAGGCTGTGTCTGGAGAGGAAATCAGCAAACAGCTGGATGTGTCGCGTGCCGGAGTATGGAAGCATATTCAAGCACTGAAAGAAGATGGCTGCATTATTGAAGCTCAAACAAACAGGGGATATAAACTGCACGCTTTACCAGATTTGTTGAAACCGGAATATGTCAACCTGTACCTGCCAGAGGAAGAGTTGATTATATGGTATCAGGAGACGGACTCTACTAACACGCAAGGCAAAATGCTGGCAAAAAAGAAGAAAGAAGAGTTTTTTGTGGTGCTGGCAGAGCACCAATCAGGTGGTAAAGGCCGGTTGGGCCGCGCGTGGGTGTCTAATCCGGGAGAAGCCATCCAGATGAGTTTTGTGGTAAAGCCTCTTTTGCCGCCATCAAAGGCGCCTGCATTGAATTTTGCAATCGCACTGGGCGTTTGTGAGGCTGTGCAAGAAATGTGTAGTGTGGATGTAAAAATCAAATGGCCGAATGATGTGGTATTTGGCGCAAAAAAGCTTTGTGGAATATTGACAGAAATGAGTGCGGATATGGACAAGGTGGATTATCTTGTGAGCGGCGTAGGGGTAAACGTAAACCAGCAAAGCTTTGCTGGCGAAATAGAGCAAAGAGCGGTTTCCTTAAGAATGATTGCCGGAGACGCAGTTGACAGGGTAAAAATGTGTGCTGCGTTGATAAAACATGTAAAAAGCATGTATAACTGTTATGTGGAAGGTGGAATGGAAGCGTTGATGCCGCTTTATATGAAGCGTAGCGCTATTTTAAATAGTGAGATTACTGTAAGTTGTGGAGAAGAACGGTATACCGGAGTATGTACCGGGTTTGGTGAGAATGGCGAACTGATAATAAAAACGCAAAACGGCGAACGTTCTTTCCTTGCGGGGGAAGTGTCGGTACGGGGGATGAAAGATTATGTATAGTGGCAGTATAACGGATATAGCAGGTCTGTCGGTAGGCCACGCACAAGACACCGATGGGCTTACTGGCGTTACTGTGGTGCTTTTGCCAAATGGTGGTGTATGTGGCGCGGATGTGCGTGGATGTGCGCCGGGAACACGTGAAACAGATTTTACGCGGCAGGCAAAGACGGTGGACAAAGCAAACGCCGTATTGCTCGCCGGGGGAAGCGCATATGGGCTGGCAGCTGCCGATGGCGTCATGGCTTTTTGTGAGCGCCAAGGAATGGGTGTGGTGACAGAGGACGCAGTGGTGCCCATTGTCCCCGCGGCAGTGCTTTATGATCTGGGATATGGCAGTAGTGATGTACGCCCAAATGCGGGCATGGGTTATGCGGCCTGCGCAAACGCAGGTCTGAAAGTGCCCCAGGGAAGCATTGGCGCGGGTATTGGTGCGACGGTAGGGAAGGTTTTAGGCATGAAATATTGCCAGAAAGGCGGAGTTGGTACGGCCAGCATCAAGCTAAGTGATGGAGTGACTGTGGGCGCGCTTTTCTGTGTTAATGCATTTGGTGATGTGTTGGATGGTGGTGAGATTATTGCCGGGGCACATAAAAACGGAAAACATATTGGTACGGCGGAATACCTGATTACACACAAAGTCAGCTCCCGTTCTTTTTTACATAAGAACACAACGATAGGAGTTGTTGCGACAGATGCGCTCCTTACCAAGGATGAGGCGGCAATGATGGCACAGACGGCACACGATGGACTGGCTCGTGCTATAGAACCGGTCCATACTTCGATGGATGGAGACACTGTATTTGGACTTTCTTATGGGCAAAATACAGGCGATATTAATACAATCTGCGTAGCCGCGGCAGAGGTAGCACGGCGTGCGGTGGTAAATGCGGTTGAAGCGGTCTTTTAAAAGGTGAAAATATGATTGTTGGAACAGGAATTGATATTACGCTGATCAGCCGGATGGAACAAAGCATGAAGAAAGAAAACTTCATGGGAAAGATATTCACGCCTGTAGAACGCGATTATATTGCCGGCAAGGGCGGCCATGCGCAAACGGCCGCTGGTATTTTTTGTGCAAAAGAAGCATATTTAAAGGCTTTGGGAAAAGGAATTGGCGCCATTTCATTTTCTTCTATAGAGATATTGCACCATGAAAGCGGCGCGCCATACATGCAGTCTGATGTGGGTAGGGTGCATGTAAGCATATCACATATGGGAGATATTGCAATCGCCCATGTAATTATTGAAAGCGAGGATTGAATTATGCGTATCGTTTTGGATTCCAAGCAAATGAGGGCGGTAGACAATTATATGATCAACACAAATAAGATTCCGGGATTGCTGTTGATGGAGAATGCGGCCATGGGTATATGCGATGCGGTGATGGAGCGCACCGATCCCTGCACGGTGCATGTTATTTGTGGTATGGGCAATAACGGTGGAGATGGCCTTGCAGCAGCGCGTATTCTGCTTACATATGGGTATGACGTATATGTTGTTCTGGCAGGAACGTTGGAGAACATGACAGAGGATGCTGCAAGAAATTATGGGCTGTTTTCTGTGCTGGACAGGCGTACAAAGCATATACAAAGCATAGAAGATTTGATGGATTGGGAGATACCAGAAGCGAATGTGATAGTAGACGCGTTGTTTGGAACAGGCATTGCGCGTGAGGCCGAAGGATTCTATAAAGCATTGATTGAGTATATCAATAGTCAGGACGCTGCGTTGGTTGTTGGTGTGGATGTGCCGTCTGGTATTAGCGCGGATACAGGGGCGGTTATGGACGTGGCTGTGCGCGCAGATATTACGGTAACATTCCAATATCCTAAAATGGGACATTTTCTCTTTCCGGGGCGTGAATACTGTGGAGAATTGATTGTGGTTCCCATTGGTGTAGACGAAGGATGTGAAGTACTGCAAGAGGCGAAGGTATGTGTATATGAAAGCCAGGATGAAGATATCTGTATCGGACGGAGGGCGAGTAATACCAACAAAGGAGATTATGGCCGCCTGATGCTCATTGCGGGAAGCAAGGGGATGGCAGGCGCAGCTGTGCTGGGAGCGCGTGCCGCTACACGTGTGGGCGCAGGCCTTGTAACGGTGGGCGCGGGGGATGATGTATTGCAGGTTGTGCAGCAGGCTGTTCCGGAGGCAACATGCAAGCTTTTGCAAGATGAAAACGGAATGCTGCTGAAGCATAGCATTTTTGAAATTGCGCGTGCAGCAAAGGGCAAGACCGCGATTGCCGCAGGGCCGGGACTGGGAACAAGCGATGAGATAC
>JAJDHD010000017.1 GCA_030266015.1 Christensenellaceae bacterium OttesenSCG-928-K19
AGGCGACTCGTATGGAGCTTTTAATGTTCTTTTTCATTTCATTTCTTCATTTCTTATATAATCCGTAAAATAACAATAGCACAAAAAAGGATTCCTCTACCATTCTATCTCATCTGTCATAGTAAGTGCAAGCTGAAACAGCACTATATTAAACATTCCCGCAAAGGAAGAATACAATTAGTGGAAAGAATGGTTAATGGCTATAAAACTTATAAAGCGGAAGCCCTTCTTGATATAGTTAAAAGCAGTGGATTTAATAAAGAATCCTTTGTGAGGGCAAAGGTGTTAAGGGAGGAGCATAATACAATGCGTTCACCTTCTTTCTTTAGATACTAACGATGCTTGCGGTATACCCAAAAGGTTTCTCTGGAAGGTGGATTTTCTTTAAAACAAAGATAGCCGTGGTGCGAGCAACCGTCCATATACAACCCAAAATAAAGCATTTGATACGGAAACCTTGCCAAGCTGCAATTTGGGCGTAAGTGTTCATTGCTATTTATGCTATTGAGCAGAATGGCAAGAGAAGAAATGGCTGGTACTTGCTCAAAATTTTGTATTTACGGTGTGTGGACGGGATGATATACTAAAAAAAGCATATAGAACCAATGAATGCGGGGGGAATTGGGTGGATTGGACAAATAATGATAACAAATATCGCCAGGTAAAAAGTAAGATTTTGCTGGCGGCCTTGTGTATTGGGCTGGCGGCTACGCTGGTGGGCGGCATTTACAACGCGACGCACGGCTATACGGGTTGGCCTGTTGCAATACACATAGTCGGCTTTGTTCTGCTTGCCCTGCTGCTGGGCTTGTTTAAAAAGATTAATAAAAACGTGATCTGTGCCCTTGCGTTTGCCTATTACTGCTTTGCCTATACACCCTTTGCATGGTTATCGTTAGGCGGCTTATACAGCAGCGTACCTTATGTGGTGTATGTGTTTTTCATGTTAACCTTTGTTTTGCTGGATGGCAGGCTGGGGCGTTTTTTCACAATTGCATATATGGCGGTAATACTTGTGCTGGTGGGCTTTAATTTGGCTGACCCACCCGTGCAAAACCAGCTTACGCCTATTTTTCCACTGGCGTTCAGCTATTTGGTTATGCTTGTCGTGTTAGTGATAGTAACCGGGATGTACAAGCGGCAATTCACGGCCCTTTTACATCAAAACCGGCAGGATTCTATCACGGATGTGCTGACAGGTTTACATAACCACCGGCACCTGACGGAGCTGCTGAATGAGGCGGAACAGTGGCAAAAGCAGTCACCAGAGCACGACTACGCCATTGCAGTAATCGACCTGGATGATTTCAAACAGGTCAATGACCAATATGGACACAGCACAGGCGACGACGTATTGCAGGAACTGGGGAGCATTTTGGCGGAAACATTTCGCGCGCATACTGTGGGCCGCTACGGCGGCGACGAGTTTGTGGCGATCTTCAAGGATACGCCATTCGAGGCGTGCATACAGATTTGTGAAATGCTGCGCCAACAAGTATCCGAGCGGCTTTTTACAGAGCAGAAAATCCATATCTCGCTTAGTATAGGTTTATGTAACCGCTCCCAGATCGAAGGGCAGGATCTGTTCGCTGAGGCAGACGTGCTGCTTTACAAAGCTAAAGAGCAGAACAAAAACCGTGTGTTGTTCCATGAAATATAGAGCGCAAGCAAGGAAGCTTAAGCCCGTGAACAGCACGAGACGGGAATGTGCCTTTCATTTCATCGAAGCATTGACAATTGATATAATTACGAAGCCAAGAACAGGAAAATAACAAGGGTTCGCTCCATGTTTTTATTGCTGCTCGTTAGTGTTGCAAGCATGTAAGAAGTTTCGCTTATTAATCCAAGATTTAAACTGATGACATATTTTTTTGTAGACAGTGCTGCAATACACATCTGTGCAGCCTGATTGTTATCTTGCCAATAGGGATGTACGTTAAAAATTTGGTGCGCGCCGTGTTATCGCCAAACATTCATTGTTTCGGCTCCAAATGAAACATCGTGGCGCGATGGCATTCGTATTTCCCTTTTTTAAATAAAAATGCCTGTTGCGGCAGAAATCAAAGATATCAGAATCGATGTGCTTCCCCTTTAGGATCAAGGTTAAGCACGATCCTGTAATCGTTGCGGGGCAGGCGGTTTGTACCTAACAGAGCCGTGCTGCCTATGGATTCTGTAGATAAGATAAAGAAAAGTGAAGATTGTGCACTCAATTTTAAGTAAAATTGTAGGGAAATGAAGAGCATCCGGAGATTGTGTAAAGGAAGTGAGGTTGGCTGCTTGGCATACTGAAGTCAAATGTTTTGATGTGTGCCTTCAAATTGCCGTCAACGCCAATCCGCAAAAAGGCAACAAAACACCGGACTTCCTGTATAAAACCGAGGAGGAACTACAATGCAGGCACAGATGAAACAATCGAAAAAAAGCAAAGGTGCGGGAAGGGTGGTTCTCTCGCTGTTGCTGGCGCTTGCTCTCGGGGTGGTCGGCTATTTCGGCGTCACCATGATAATGACTGGGCAAAGTCCGATTAAAAGCGACAATCACGTGCCCAAAAGCGATATCCCTGTAGACGCAAACGGTGATAATTTGATCGGCAACTCGATGCAAAATCTGCATTTAGGCGGGTTCATAACCATGCAGGGGGAGGATATTTTTTATGTGAATTTTGCGGATGGCGGCAGCCTGTATTGCCGCAACCGGAACGGCGAAATCACCAAGCTCACCGATTTTGCCGTGGCAAATCTCAATGTGCGGGGTGAGATGCTGGTTTTTACCGATCTGGATGCTTGCTCTGTTTTGGGAGAAGACGGCAGCATGGTCACACTATCTGCTGCAACCCATGAAGAGCTGTGGGACAAGATGGGCGAAAACGACAATATCCGTTACGGCGGGCACCTGTATTTCATCACGGGTATTAAATCCTTCTGTGAAGAAAAGATTGCGTACGAAGACCTTACCATTGCCGGGTTAGAGAGCGAAGAGCGTTACCAAACCCCTGTTTTTCTGGAGAACGGCGATATCGTGCTCGTTGCCGCTTCGCCGGGCAGCAGTATGATGCCCACCTCCAACATTGATGTTGCGCCCACATTTGTGCCGCTGTCTGCGACGGTAGACGGCCCCGTTTTTCAGCCGGTTAAGGCGGCCACTGTGGAATACACACCCGATTCGGTGGTGATTATAAATCCCGATGGGGCGACTGTCCGGGTGAATCTCAGCGGCGCACAGGGCGATCTTATTCAAAATGTGGTGGCGGCAGGCGATAAGGTGTTTGTCGAAACAGTCAACAAAATAAATGGCAAAGTCACCATAGCCGCAATCGACGCATCCACCGGCAAGGCGATGGCAACCATTTCGGGAGATTCGATGCAGTCAGACGGTGAAAACCTGTTTTTCATCAACAACAATGCTATTTTCAGGTTCAATGTGCAAACGGGAAAGATGACGCAGGTATCGGAAACGCCGTGTGCTTCCAGTTGGTACGAAATCCGCCCAAATGGCACGGTTGTTTATCAATCAAGGGATACATACACAAACAAGGAAGTGACATTCCGCTCTGAGCCGGAAAAAAACGGCACGTACACGACAAAGGTGGGGGGGGCCGGGCATTGGCAGAATTCCCTTTTTCTTTCGGAAAAGTCTGGCTCGTTTATCCGGGAACAGTTATTATGCATGGAACACCACCAGGGAATGTTGGGTTCGTGCCGATACCGATATCTCTTCCAAAGACCCGGACGGAAAAACAGTGTACTATGACTACAGCAATATTAGGATGAACTGGAGCGGCGAAAGGCGGGACAAAGGCCAAAACCAGTTGCACTTCCTTCAACCCGGCGAATTGGGAAAGCTGTTTACGGATGCAAGCAAACCGGCTGACACGTCCGCCCCAAGCCAGAGCGCATCTACCCCGGCTCCTGCCACACCCACCCTGGCTCCGAACACACCTACGCCGGCCCCGGCCACGCCTACTCCAGCTCCGGCCGCGCCGGCAGCAACAGATCTGCTTGGCACCTGGAACGGCAGCTATCATCCAGATCAAGGCGAATCCGGCATGTCGCTGGATGTGTACGAGGATAACGGGAAGGTGCTCGCAAGGTGGTACTTTTATTCCCTGCCCGGTAAAAGCAATACTAAAAGCGGCTCTGTGCTAATGGAAGTCAGCTACGATGCGGCAAGCGGTATGTATGTGCTAACGACAATAGCCGAGGACGACCAGCCGCAGGGATACTCCACCATGAGCCTTTTAGGTAATCTGGCGGGCGATACATTCAGCGGAAATTCCGAATGTGCATTTTCGGTGAAAAAAGGCGCGCTATCGATCCCGACGTCGTAAAAAATGCCCTAATCCCAACCATAGAGAGGTAAGGTTATGCACTGTATCTATTGCAAGGCACCACTGGCACCCGGCGCATCGTTTTGTGCGAATTGCGGGCGCAGCATAAATGAAAGTATGGATTCCGGCGCTCCGGGTATCGTTTGTCCAAGTTGCCGGGCCGTTTTGCCCGCGGGGACTCAATTTTGCGTGAACTGCGGATGCGCTCTCCCTGAACAAGCAGCGCCGCATTCGCCCCAGCCACAGATGCGGGTTCCCGAAGGCTATGTGCCTGATCCGCGCAGTGGGCAATATTATACTGCCGCCCCGGGGAACACCCTGCCGCCACAAAACGTTGGGAGGGGAAAAACAAGGGTGTTTCTCATTTTGCTCCCTTTTATTGCATTGTACGTCGGAGGATTGGCGGCATTTGCCCAGGCAGGTGGATTCGCAAGTGAAGAGTTTCAGGAAATTCCGCCGGGTGTTGCCCGCCTTTCGCTCGACTCGTACAGCATGCCAAATTTTCAGCCCATAGATGGTGATGATCCCGTTTATGAATTTGGCGAAAGCGCGGGTGCATATGAATCCACACTTGACCCATATTCCGGTGAACTGCTTGATCCGTACGACGTTCGCTCCTTCTGGGGCAGCTTCCATGATGCCGGTTCCTTCGCCTCTTCCATGGGGCTTTCCTATAACACATCGGAAACAGAGCGTCTCAGAAAACAGGTAGATTTTGATCTGGAAATCTATACCGGCCCCTTTGATCATGTTCTTCCCGCAACGGATAGAGCAGAATGCTACGCTTACGTTATGCCCACCGGCAATGTATACCGGTTTGATTACAAGTATTACATGAGCGCATCCGCGTCTCCGCAGGAAGTTGCCGACACCTATTACGCCGCCGTAGACGCAATGGGCGCAATGGTTAGCAATACAAAGGATTTGGAAATTTTCAACGAAGATCGCGAGGGCTTTTCTTACGATGAAATCGCAGAACACGTCGCATCCGGTACGGAGTATTATTCCTTCCGTACAGGCTTTGGAACCGGGGCCAACCCTGTCGACTGTTCGAGTGTTATGCTTCTCAAGCGCGATGGCGTACTCTCCCTGATTATGCAATGGATTTTCCCCTTGGACGAGTCCCCCATCGTGCAAAGCTCATCATCCAGCGAAAGCTCCGGCTCCTCCGACAGTTCTGCCAGCTCCGGCAGCTCTGCCAGCTCCGATAGTTCGGCCAATAGCGGTATCTGTACCGAATCAGCTGTCGGTCATCCTCTGGCAGAGTGCGTATCGCAGCTTGAAGCTCCTGTTTCTCCTCGCGGGCAACCACCAGGTTCGGGATACGATCTATATCCATTTTACGCTTGGAATAGATCCGCGTATCCGGGTCAAACTCCGAATAACTCCAGTGCCGACCATCGCTCCGATTTTGTGCCCACTGCCGCCGCTTATCCTCTAAAAGGAATTCCGCGACTGCTTCCGAGACAGGCACCTCCTGCCTGCAATACATGATTGTAACTTCTTTGGACATGCGTCCCTACCTTTCCTCGAAGGGAAAGGAGCCGCTCTGCGCCAGTAGTCATTTCACGCCATTAGTTTTCAACCATAAATCCTGCTTTCTAAGCCATTCATTTCATTGCAGAGGATTACTCCTCCACCAATCGATTGGATTTATTTGACGGGACTGCAAAACCCGCCATATTTTATAGTTTAAGCGGAATATTTGAAAATATTTTGTCCTTTATTAAAACAATCTGTAAATGTTGCTTTGTGGACCTTTTCTGAAATCGGAAAAGGTCCACCCAAAGCAACACACAGTATTATATCAAAAATCTTTCGTGATTTCACCGAAAGGTTTGGCGGTTGAACATTCGTCGGATTTCCGACGAACCACTAAAGTAACTGTTTTTCTAAAAGACTTTGTATCAAGATTGTTTATCCAAAAAAACATTGGAGAAAAATATCCACTTAACCTTTTTGTGAAATCACAAAAAGGTTGGACAAAAGTAACTGTTTTCGGTTTACAACGCCGCTTTAACTGTCCTTATATATGAAAACCTTTTTTAAGGAGAAGCTTATGTTATACACAAAAGAAGGCAGCATATTAAAATGCAGCAGGAAATGGGGAGGAGGAGATTTCTGGCCATGCACATGCGCGGTATGCGGTGACAAGTCATATTATAAATACTGTTCGCAGCGTTGTGCGAATGACGCCGCCATCGCCAGGCGCAAGGCAAAGGCAAACGCCAAACGGCTGGAACACACAAAATGCAGTGTTTGCGAAAAGCCGATAGAGCAAAACCTAAAAAACAAAATCCGCAAATATTGCTCCAACGCCTGTAAGCAAAAAGCGTATCGGTTAAAAAAGAATACATCGGGTTTTCTGGATTCAGAAAAAATTGACAGGCACTCAAAATAGACCTGTGGACAACATTGTCCGAAGGTTGGCCGATAGCGGGTCGTATCATATGAGGCAAGCTGCATGAGAATCGGCATCGACAAACTTGCCTGCGCCGATGTTGTACTCGTGAAACCTTTTGGCAATATTGCCAAGATGTTAGTTGCAGATTGGCTTTTGTGAATTCAAAAAACCTATTCTGTGTGCCAAATGGGGCTTCCATTTTGCAAGTTTAGGATTATACTGTGTTGCTAAAGGAAACCAGGGAGGTATCTGATTATGATCAAAAAATACATAGCCTTATCACTCTGCATGTCCCTGTTCTTCGCGGGATGCACATCCAAGGATGTATCATCCGTCAGCGAGGCAGCGTCTGCGGAATCAACAGTCGCGTGTGTGGCCGAAGCCGATGAATCTCAGCCGGTAATAACCACAAAGGAGCCCGTAGCGGAATATGACGAAACTAAAATGGAGGCCACAGCAAGTCCCGGCCCCCGTCCTGCGCCAACGGCATCGCCCTCCGCGAGTGCGGCAGCAGACGTGCAGGGCAAACCAGCAGCCAGCGCAGATGCCCCGAACCCCCACATGCCGCTGAATGGCGGGAAAGAAAGGAAACCATCTTGCAGAAAAAATATCATCGTATCCATATTCGCATGACAGAAAAGCAGTATGTTTGGTTAAAAGAGAAAAGCAGACGCGCCGGCATGACAATGAACAAATATCTTGTAAATCGTTTGGTTACATGGAAACCACTGTTTCTGCCAGAAAAAGAATTATTAGAGTGGGTTGTATTTACAGATGAAGTCGGCAAAAAAATCAATAATGTCGCCCATTCGTTCAACGCCAAGGACGGCTGTGCCGAACAACTTCAATATGCCGTTAAGCAATTGATACAGGTATGGGAAAAGGCCGTTTCCGCAAACCGCATCAAAGAAAAAATTGAGCACAACTGGATAAGAGAAACCGGATGGGAATACGAACCGGGCAGGCGCAAGCGGCTGGATTCGCCGGACGGCAAGTATCTGATGGTGCGACTGAATGATGAGCAATATACGTTACTGCGTGAACATATGGAACTCACGTCTTTCCGCCAGACACTGATTTTTCGCAAGCTGATCGATGG
This sequence comes from Christensenellaceae bacterium OttesenSCG-928-K19, assembly GCA_030266015.1. Classification (GTDB taxonomy): domain Bacteria; phylum Bacillota; class Clostridia; order Christensenellales; family Christensenellaceae; genus UBA5399. Next base: position 7,834 of record JAJDHD010000017.1, read on the forward strand.
TGTGCCGCTGGAAGCCAATTTTTTCCGTCGGCACAAACGGGATCATTACACTGGTGTCAACATGATTAACAGCAACATTCGGCAAATTGCCCGGAATCCAAAAGCATTGAGAATAGACGAAGGGAGCGTAAAGCAGCTTGAGTTTTTGATCAACAAAATTATGGATATAACAAATGGATTGTTTCGGTTCAATGTGATCGATAGGGCGTTGGGATTACGGAAGTCATAAGGGCGAGAGCATCGTATAGATTCCTTGGGTCTGCTAAAGTCAATTTCATTGTGACCCTCCGGTAGCAATAGCCGCATTATTTACCCGCGTCAACGACGCTACAAGTTTGGAATATTCCTGACGGAACGCTTCGGCATAAACCCCGCCGATGGGAATACGAGCGCCATTTGTAAGAATAACCTCTTTTCTCTCTATCTGGCAGATTTTCCGCAGGTTGATGAGAAAACTGCGGTGGCAGCGGCAAAAAGGCAGACCGCCGATAAGCTCGCTCAATGCATCCATTGTCATAGCGGTCTTTATTTCGTCGTTTACGGTATGAATCACACTGTTCCTTTGATAGGTTTCGATATAAAGGATATCGCATAGCCGAATCTTAACAGGGCTATGACTGGAATATACTTCGATAGACCGGCTGTATTCACCGAGCTTTTGCCTACAGCGATCCATCGCCTCGCAAAGCTGCGAATAGATGGCCGGTTTGGGCAGGTAGTGGGTTGCGCGTACCGCATAACTCTCTATTGCATGTGCTTCACTTTTGGTTAAAAATATAATTACAAGTTCCTCGTCTTGCATGCGCAGCTTTCGTGCCAGTTCCATCCCGTCCATTTCATCTAGGTAAATGTCAAGAAAAGCGATTTGATATTCGCCGGAGTGAAATGCCGCCAAAAACAATTCGCCGGTTTCAAAAACAGCAATCTCGCCCTCGAAGCTTTGCTCGCTAAGATATTCTTCCACCATGCTTTGCAGCAACAGGGCATCCTGCACTATATCTTCGCAAATGGCTATTTTAAGCATCTAATCGTCCTCCCGTTTATTCGGCAATATGACAACTGCATGGAATATACCGCCCGGCTCTGTTTGCTCCCAATGATAGGCCGCTGTTCCACCATACCTTTGTGCGATACGCCGCACAGATGCGGTGCCCACCCCCGGCTGTCCCTGCCTTTTGCCGGAAAGCAATTTTCCATTGTTTTCCTCAACCTGTCCACTATAAGGATTATCCACTGTGATGATAAGCGAACCGAGCGCCTGCCGGATGCCCACTTCGATGAAGCGTCCGTTTTCCGGCAAGACACGCACCGCTTCCATCGCGTTTTCCAAAAGATTTGCAATGATGGCAAATAAATCAGGGTCGGAAAACGCCAGCGTGCCTGGAATATCCGCGTAAGCGGTAAACCGAATGTTGCCAGATTCCGCCTGCGCCGCGAAATTGCTAAGCAGCATATTGACGATGGGATGCCCACAGAAAATCACCGGCGACGGCTCTGCAACCATACCCAAATCCTCAAAATAAGCATCCAGGGCAGAAAAGTCCTTTTCCGCGGACAGGCTTCTTACCGCCGCAAGATGATGGCGCAGGTCGTGGCGGGCAGCGCGAGCCTGCTCAGCCTGATCCAGCACCAGAGGGTAGTATGCCTGCTGTGTTTCCATCAAGCGCTGCATACTGTCCATATTTTCTGCCAGCGCCCGGCGCTCGCGATATTGCCGCAGCACATCCTGCGCTATGAGTATACCGGTGCAAAGCACCAGCACAAGGCCCGCCCATTCGGAAAACCAGCCTGTGTAGATTGGTTCATAGTCGGGCAGCAGCCTGTCCATCACAAGGGCCGTGTCAAAGACAAGCGCGCCGCACAGCATCACATAGCTTTTGACGCCGCCGCGCAGCAGTCCGTACAGCGACGTGACGGTCAGGTATACGGCGCATAGGATGAAATATACACTGATTACTGCCGACCAGCTATCCTGAGCAGTCTGCCCACCCTGCGCAATGGCCGGCGTAAACAGGGAACAGACGCAAACGGCAGCCCCAATCGCCGGGAAGATGACCGCCAACTTGCCGCGCAAGCCGCACAACCTTGTTTGCACAAGCATCGCGAGCAGCAGCATGGCGCAGTAACAAAAATTTTCCAGCGTATACCACCAAAGGCCGCCGGGTATCAGCGTTTTAATGACAGGATAGCACACATATCCCAAAAAGCAAAGGCAAAGCAGCCCGTATAAAAGCGTCGGGGTATTGCTCGGCTCCCTGCGCCACCGCAGGTAAAACCCGACAGCCAGATAGAACACACTCAACAGAAGAGCGGTCACCGAAACAGCAACACGAATACCAAAACGGGTGTACAGCAGCCGGTCTACTGCCTCCGGCTCCCCGAACGCGGGCGGATAGACAAGCCCGCTATAAACGTGAGAATAATCGCTCATGGCAAGCACGATCTCAATATTGTCGCCGGCGGTGAACATAACGGAACGGTTGCCGATGCGAGCCGTGTAACTGTCGGGAGAAGGATCGCCCATTTCACATAAGAGCTCGCCGTTCATATACAGGCGGTAAGCGCTGTATATCTCCGGCAGCTCCAGCGCGTAGCTGCGCCGAGAAGAGGGGATGGCAATGTTCAACACCAGCGTGGCGCTTCCGTGGGGCGATAGATTGGTATCGCCAAAATGAAATCCCGTGTACTCTCCGATATAAATACTCTTGTGTGAGCGCAGTGGGTCGCTGTGCAACTGCCCGGGCGTTAGCAATCCATTGTACGCCTCCCATCCGTTCACGAGAAACAGCACCGGGTGTTGTTCCAATGTTTTTTCATCCAGCAGCAATATGCCGCCTTTTGGCTGCGGCGTGTCGGTGTTGTATTTATTGTCGTATTCATAGCAGACAAGAAAAAGAAAAACGGATAGCGCAATCGCGACGATTGGAACCCATATACCGCGTCGTCGTTGATGTTGCCCAATCTGTTTCATTGGCGCAGCCGCCTTTTTCGGAAATATACAAGCGCAAGGCCTATGCCGCAGCATCCTATCAGCACAATAAGCAACGTGATATACGCATATTCCTTTGCCGCAGGCGGATCAACGGGTGGGCTCTGTACGCCGGCCAACGGTATCTGCTGGTCGGGTATGTTCTTTTCCTCCATAACGCCGGGCATAAGATAAACTGTGCCGGGCTGTGTGAAGGTCAAAAGCAAGCGGCCGCTTTCAGCGTCATATTCGCACAAAACCGGGTTTCCCGCGGTGTCCTGCCATTTTGCCTCGCTGCCGTCCCATGGGATGCCAACCAAGAAATTCTCTGAGAGCATGATGTTCTGATTGTTGAGTGTCACCAACACAGTCAGGCTTTGGCCGGGCGCATACTCCATACGCACGGCAAACACATCATCATCGGTAAATTCTAACAGTTCCAGCGCACCGGTGGGAATCCATACCTCCACATCCTCCTGAACAAAAGGCACATAGTCCGGCTTAACGGCCATCAGCGCACGAAGCTGCGCGCCTGTGAAAGCGAACCCGTCCAAAAACGCAGGGTCAGTGGGAACGGTGGTTTGCGTTGTTTGTGCCGATGTCCCGGTTGATATATCCTGCGCATTGAGAATACTGCCACTGTGCACAATATTCACAACGCCGCTATCTGTCGGGGTTGATGTATCGCTATCGGCCGGATCGGACACTTCTTCACTGCCTGGTGTGTCGGGTGAATTGCCCGGTGGTGCTATCGTATCGCCACCGCCCGGCGCGTCAGGGGGCGGTTGCAAGGTTGGGCTCTCCGGCGTGGGGGGCCGTGTTATTGGATCTTTCGGCGCAGGTGGCTGTGTGGGTGGCTTCTCTTGCTCGGGCGGTTCTGGCTCCTCTTCCTCGGGAGGATTTTTGTTTCCGCCCGTATCGCCTATGCGGTCGCCGCCCCAGTCGCTTTTAACGCCGGTCATCTCTTGGTGCTCAATTGTCACCCGCAGATAATCCGATTCACCACCGTCATAGCGTATTTGGAACCAATACTCGCCTTCCTCCGGCGGACTACTAAAATCCAGGGATAGGGAATTAGCCCATACACGGGCAAGGATTTCTGTTCCGTCCAGAACGATTTCCTGCCAAAACGAAATGTCGGTATCGGGTTCAAGATATTCCATTTCCTGCCAGTCTGGGCTCTCGCATTCGATGGGGGAATCCTGTGTGACCCAGACAGAAGGATTTTCCGCCCGGTATGACCACTTGCCTTCAACCCGATAGGCAGACCTCTTGCTGATACGCATGGAGGCAAGGTCTACCCTGTCCTCGGCAACGACCAAAACATGCATATCATCGGCCAAAAGCTCGGACGGCTCAATTTGGATGCCGGGCGGCGGCTCCGGGCTGTATGGATAATAGTAGCCGGATTTCGAGGTGTCTATCTTGCCGTAGTCCAAACGGTAGTCACAGTTGAAAAAATAACCGTCCTTTGTTTCCAGCCTCATTTGATCATGGAGGTATGGCCCGACCAGCTCCCTTAGCTCAACATCGCCCATACCGTGGGAAATAAACGGCATGTCGCTATCCCATGTGGGTGATTGAACAATCCAAACCATTTCGGTCTCTTCCATGTTATCGCCATAAACCCACACGGGTTGCTCAATCAACAGCGGCGCCTCCACTCCGCTTTCATAATAGGTATATCCTTCCGGCAGGTTTACCTCGCCCACCAGAGTTTGCCGTCCTGTTTGGGAGGAATCAAACTTCTTGTAGCGCCAGCTTGCGGTGAGGTTTCGCACAGCGCCAAACCGACTGTACCACGCTACGATATCTGTAGGCATTGTAACCGTTTTGATGTCTCCCCCCTGCGGTAGCAACAGCAGAGTTGGATTTAATAGCACGGCATGAGTGATTGGCGTGGGCGACGCTTCCTCCAACATCGGAACGAATAATGCTGCCGTTGTTATATCTTCCGCTATGCCGCCGGCGAGGGCTGCCTGTTCCTTTTCTTCATCTGCTGTGATCGTATCTATTGTTAAGGGTGTTTCTTCCGCTGTAGTCGAAGTGTCTGGCGCTGGCGGTACATCCGATACAATAATTGTTTCCTCTTCCGTGATCGCAATAGCTGGTGGCTGAGGGGCCTCTTCTGCTTGTGTGTGTGCGGGGAACATGGATATCAGGCAAACCGTCAAGAGAATACAACACAAAAGCGTAGCTATTCTGTTTTGAATTGCCATAAATCCACCCCCTTCCCCAGAATTATAGTCATTATACCATAGAAAAATGCATGTGCAAACGCTTTGGCAAAGGGATTCCCACACGAAATTCGCGCAGCTTTGGAAAAATTCGCGCAGACTTCCTTGACAAATACCGAATTTTGTGTTTAGTTACAAATAACCGAACTCGCAATCTGCGGGTTTCGGTTTTTTTATTGCCTAATTTTAGGCAGGTATAGAGCGAACGTTCTATGAGAGGAGAAATCCGCCATGAAGATAGCAATTGTTTCTTCGCCCGGCGACACATTCCGGCAACTCAGCGACATGCTGAACGGTAGCCTGCCGGATTGTGAATTGATATGTTGTGACCTTGACAGCCTGCGAAGACAGCCGCTCCCGCGGGAAATCGCAGCGGCTTTTGTCTTTGTGAAGGATATGCACGGGCTTGTCGTCCTCCGCGCAATGACGGGGCTGTATCCCGCCACTCCGGTTACGGTGATAAGCAAAAACCCTGATTTTGCGCTGGAAGCCATACGGCAGGGTGCGCGGGATTACCTGTTGTTTCCGGTGGTATATGAAGAACTTTCCCGTGCGATTGGGCGGATGGGCTTGAAAAACGCACAGTGATCATTATTTGCGGAGTATGAAAAGTCGCACCCTGGCTTTCATATAAAATAATTTAGGAGGTATTTTCATGGTGGCATTGATTTTGGGTATTATCGCGCTTGTGCTGGACATTTTAGGGTTCGTAGGCATACCGGGCGTTGCCTTTGTGGGCTTCATCCTCGGTATCGTAGCGTGGGTAGTGGGCAAAAAAGCGTTGCAGGCAGACCCTTCAGACGGCAAGGCCAAAGCAGGAAAAATACTCGGCATGATCGTCACGATACTGGGCCTTGTCAGCATCATTATCAGCATATTGATGATGGTCGGCATTATGGGCGCGATTGCTTCGCTGTATTAATCTGTTTACCGGACAGGATTTTGCGAAAACAGGGAGAGTGCGAATGGAGCTTCTACTATTGGATAGTGACCGTGCAAGGCAGGACGCCATTGCCCGGCAAATACGCGAAAGCCTGGCGACAGACACAGAGATTTCATTTGACTTTCAGCGCCAGCGCAAGATTTTTGACGCCCTGCCGGAGAAGGACTTCGTTGCCGTGTGGATTTGGATTGGTGGTATGGACGATCTCGAAGCGGCTCGGCTGCTTGCACGCGTGGCGCCAAAGCTGCCGCTGGTTTTTTACAGCGACAGCGACGAATATGCTATCGAAAGCTATCGTATCGGCGCGTGTTATTATCTAGAATACCCTGTCAACGTCAGCGCTTTGAATGAAGCGCTAATACGGTGTGGGCTTTTGAAAGAATAAGAAATGAGCAACAAAGGAAAAGCACGCGGCAGCAATGAAACGTGCAAACATAAGAAAAACTTATCATAACAGGAGGATTGTATGAAAGAACTAAACAAGGCGGAAACAGAAAGAAGGAGTAACTTAATTGAGATTATTGTGGTAGTGCTGCTGGGTATTACTGCGGTAGCAACGGCGTGGTCGTCCTGGCAGGAGGGTTTGCACGGCAGCCAGCAGGATCAAAAATATACGATGGCAAACAACCTGAATGCCGAAGCAAATTCCATGTACAACGAGGGTATGCAGAGCATGAGCCAGGATTTAATGATATGGAATGAACTATCAGAACTGCATATCGACTATGCGTTTGCGGAAGAAAAGGGCGACATGGAGGAAATGGAAAAGCTGGAGTACAAAATCGACCAGGTTATGACTGACAGCGTGGAGCCCTACCCGGAATTTGCCGCTGCAATAGAGTGGGCGGACGCACAGGAAGAATATGCGTCACCCTTTGACGACCAGGCATTTGTGGATTCATATTTCGCTGCGTCAAGTGAGAAGTTTGACGAGGCGGAGGCAATACTGGAGGCCGGAAACGCGAACAACACCCACGGCGACCATCAGGGGCTGGTATCGGTCATCTATGCGGTGGTGTTGTTCCTTTTAGGTATCACATCAACCTTCAAGCAGCTTACGGCAAAATATGTGCTGCTTGGGGTATCCGGCGTGGGGTTTGTGATAGCCACGGTCTTTATGTTTACGATCCCGATTGTAATGCCATAAAGCAATTCACGTGAGGAGTTTGCTATGAAAACGAGGGCAAAAGTAATCATTACAATCGTTGCGGTTTTGGCATTGGCCGCGCTTGCCGGATGCGGTACGCCAAAGATTGATGTGCTAAACCCGGGCGAATACGATAATCCGCCTGGGGACGAGTGGGCTGACGCTTTGCCCATATACATGGCATGGGACGGCGCAGGCGGCGAAAGCTGGGAGTATGAATTCAGCGCGGAGGGTGTGGTCGAAGAAGGGGGCGCCCCGGCCCCGCCCGAGAGCGAAGACGGGATTGTGTTGGAGGAATACGATCCGCCGGGAGGCAGGACAGTGTGGTTCTACGGGGTATCGCCCGGTGATGTAACCATAACGTTTACGACAGAGAACAGCAATGGTAAGGTGGTGGATATCCAGCAGTATGCGGTGCGTGTGAACGACGAAATGCAGCTTGCGCTGCTGCACCAGCAAAATGACAATTTCAGGAACTGATTACAGGGCGACAGGTATTTAAAAAGTAGAGGAGGACGAAATGAATTACACAATAACACAAAGCACCGCTTTTCCGTTGGTTGAAGTTACGCTGCATAAAGATGAGCAGATACGCATTGAGCGTGGCAGTATGGTCTACCACAATGGCGAGGTATCGCTGGAAGGCAAGATGAACAGCAGCGGCGGCGGGGTTGGCGGCTTTATGAAAGCGCTTGGCCGTTCTATGGTGAGCGGCGAGAGTATGTTTATCACAACGGTAACCGGCCTGTCCGATAATGCAAAGATTGGCATTGCCCCCGGAAGTCCCGGAGCAATCAAAGAGATTCAACTGGGGCAGGAACATTGGCGGATTTCCGATCACTCCTTTTTTGCGTGCGATGCGGCGGTTTCCTATGAAATGAAAAAGCAAAGCTTGGGGAAAGCGTTTTTTGGCAGGACTGGCGGGCTCTTCGTAATGGAGACGAAAGGCGACGGCAGCATGCTTGTCACTGCGTACGGCGACTTGATGGAGTTCAACCTAGATGGCACCAAGCCTTTCATATTTGACAATGAACACGTTGTGGCATGGAGCAATACGCTCGACTATGAAATAAAGGTTGCGTCCGGCACATTTGGATTTTTGTCCGGCGAAGGCCTAGTAAATGAGTTCCATGGGGCCGGGAAGGTGTTGATACAGACAAGGAACATCAGCTCCTTGGCCGATATGCTTAAACCATACCTCCCAAGCGGAAATTAAGGGTTCTCATTCGTGAGAAGCAATCCGAAGGAAATATCATATAAGGAGGGGGTATTTGATGACAAAAAAACTATTATGCTTTTTGCTGGCCTGCCTGGTGGCGGTTTTCTGTTTGGCAGGCTGCGCGGAAGAAACAGATTATACAGAACCGGAAATGGGAACGGAAGAAGACGAAGAATACTATGAGGAAGAAGACGGGTATGTCGATGAGGATATCAGTGAGGACGTAGCGGATCATTCCAGCACAGGCGATACCTGGTCTATCTTTATATACCTGTGCGGCACCGACCTAGAATCAGAAGGGGCGGGGCAGGCAACAATCAACATTGATGAGCTGAAACAGGTGAGCTATAATGAAAATGTCAATATATTCGCACAGACAGGCGGCACATACGACTGGAAAACAGAAGATATTGACCCCGACTACCTGCAACGATGGCAGTTTGTGGACGGCGGCATGGAGTTGCTGGACGAACAGGAGCTTGCCAGCATGGGCGATCCACAAACGCTATATGATTTCCTGGCGTGGGGCGCTGCTAACCACCCGGCGGAAAAAATGGGTGTCGTCTTCTGGAACCACGGCGGCGGCACACTTTCCGGTTCAGAATTTGACGAAGTATTTGACAACGATGGTCTGTCACTTGCCGAGATGGAACAGGCTATGACTTCCGTATCGGAGGAAATGGCCGATACCTTTGAGTTCATTGGTTTTGACACCTGCCTTATGGCAACGCTGGAAAATGCGCACATGCTGTCCCCATTTGGAAAATACCTTGTCAGCTCAGAGGAGGTCGAACCGGGTGGCGGCTGGGACTACCTCGCATGGGGCCAATACCTCAGCGAAAATCCTGCTGCAACAGGAGCGGAGCTTGGGCAGGTCATTTGTGACAGCTATTACGCAAAATGCGAACAGAGCGGCTCGGATGTATTCGCAACATTATCCGTTGTTGATCTTTCCATGGTCGAATTGGTGGTGGCGGCTTTTGACACGGTGGCCAATGATTTGGATGCAAACATCAACGACGCCGAATACTTTGCAGAAGTTTCCCGTGGTGCAAGCCGCGCACAAAGCTACGGCGCGGATACTCCCGGCGAAGGATATACCAACCAGGTAGATTTGGGCAATCTGGTGCAAAAAGCAAGCGAAAATCTGGATATCGACGGCGCAGCAGAGCTTCTTTCCGCGCTTAGTGATGCTGTGTTTTACCAGGTGGCGGGCAGCATACACGCCAACGCTTCCGGCCTTTCCGTGTTCTTTCCCATGCAAGTGACCGAATACGACAGGGAAGCGCTGGACGGGGATTACAACGACATTGTTCCCAGCACAGCGTATAAATCGTTCATTGACCAGACGCTCACGAACAAAGTGGAGGTGGAACAAGCCGAGGATGAATTCATTGTGATTGCCAAGGAGCCTTATATTGATGATGGCGGCGTATACCAGTTCACCATCGATCCGGATTCCTTAGTTCATGTAGAGGAAGTCACATTCGCATTGTATCTGGAAAGCGGGGATGATTACCTCTACCTTGGAAGCGATAACGATCTGGATGTGGATTGGGACACCGGCCATGTGATGGATAACTTCCGGGGCGTGTGGCCAACGCTGAACGGCCAATATGTGTCTTTTTACATTGTGGAAAACCAAGATGAATTTATTGTGTATTCGGTTCCCATCATACTAAATGGCGAACAGACAAACCTGCGCGTGCTTTGGGTGTGGGATGACCCGGAAAGCGAAACAAATTATGACGGCCATTTCGAAGTCATCGGCACATGGAGTGGCGTGGACAGCGAGACCGGAATGTCCTCGCGTGAGATATTTCAGGTTGCGGACGGCGACGAGATCACACCGCTTTATTACGTCGAGGATGGAGAAACAGGTGAATTTACACTTGTGTCGGGGGTGTCGTTTATTGTAGAAGGGGACCTTACATTGGCGGAAGAAGACCTGCAGGCCGGCGACTATTGGTACGCGTTTGAGATCATTGATGTTTATGGAAATGTAACATCCACCGATTACGCGATTATTTCAATTGATGAGAATGGCGAAATGATAATCGAGGCTTGAGACGAAACCGTGTCCATCCATAGAAAGCAAAGACACTCATTGGATCTGATGAGTGTCTTTTTTCCTGGCCGGTTTGGTTTTCTTCCTTATCGGATAGATGCTATAGTTTTCGTACCGAAGTACAGGCGGAAAGTGTTTTTTGATGAGAAACGGCGCGCAATAGGGGAGATACTACGAAAACTATGTGAATGGAAAGGCGTAGGTATATGCTCAATCGAGAGAATCGCGTTTCTATTGTTGAAGGTCAACGATATGCGGCACTACATCAAACATACAAACTCTTTTTCAATTCTTCACTTGTAAAGCGGACCGTAGTTTTTGCATGCCCGGTAGTCCACCGACATGAGTTCCTCCGTGCCAAACTCATTCCACGCACTGGGGCGGAAGATTTTCTCCTCTGGCACGTTGTGCATGTTAACAGGAATCCTAAGCATGGACGCCAGCGTGATAAAGTCTGCGCCCACGTGGCCGTATACGCTCGCCCCGTGGTTGGCTCCCCATTTGTCCATGACGCTGTATACATCCCGAAACGCACCCTTGCCCGTCAGATTGGGCGCAAACCATGTGCTGGGCCAGCCCGGGTCTGTCCTGTCCTCCAGCTTTTTGGCCGCGTCTTCGTCGATGTTGCAGGTATACCCCTCGGCAATTTGCAACACCGGCCCAAGACCATCTACCCAGTTCAGGTGTGCCATGGTTAGTGGCATCCCCCCGCGCGTGCGGAAGGTGGAGCTGAATCCGCCGCCGCGGAAGTAGCCAAGGTTGCCCGGCGTCCATTTTGTCGCGTTCAGGCACTTTTGCGCTTCTGCGTCGCTGATTTCCCAGAAGGGCTTCATGGCGGGCTTGCCGTCCTTCTCTTGCTCGCCCGACGCATCGAGGCAGGTCGCGCCGCTGTTAATCAGGTGGATCATACCGTTTTGGGCGTGTCCGGTCAGTGTTTTGCCCGTCACACGGTTGAACGACTCCGGGCTCCAATATGTTCGCACATCGCTGAACATGGGCGCACTGTTGGTCAGCAGATGCCCCATCAGCATGGAAAGCCCGTTCAGGCAGTCGTTTTCCGTTGCTACCACATATGGCCGCCGGATTCCGTTCCAGTCGAAGGACGAGCACAGGATGGACTCCATAAAGTCGCCGTTGGGCATGAAATCTGTCCACTGGCGCTGCCCCTGGAAGCCGGAAGCGATGGCGTTGTTGCCGTTGCCCTCCTCGTTCCAGCCCATTTTCTTCAGCTTATCGTTGCCCTGCATCATGTCGCGCATGATGAGCGCCATCTTTACGGAATACGCCCAGTCCGCATCCTTGTCCGCCTGGTTCTTTCCGTTTGCGCTGTTGTAGATGTCTTCGTTTTCCCTGCAATTCTTTTTGACCCAGGCATATGCCTTCTCGAATTCATCCTCGTCGTAAATCTTGTTCTCTACGCGGCGGATGATTTCGCTCATATCCTTATATTCACACCGCATACCGAAATACTTTTCAAACAACTCGGGGTTGACGATGCTGCCGCCAATGCCCATTGCCACATTGCCTACGGAGAGATATGCCTTGCCCTTCATCTCGCCCACGGCAACTGCCGCCCGCGCCCAGCGCAGTATTTTCTCCTGTACGTCGGCAGGTATGGTCTTGTCGTCTGCCTCCTGCACCTCGTGCCCGTAGATGCCATATGCCGGAATGCCCTTTTGCGTGTGCGCGGCCAGCACCGCGGCCAGATACACCGCGCCCGGACGCTCTGTGCCGTTGAAACCCCACACAGCCTTGGGCGTCGTCTTGTCCATGTCCATTGTCTCGCTGCCGTAACACCAGCAGGGCGTTACCGTGAGCGTGCCGCACACGCCCGCGCGGTCAAACTTCTCTTGGCAGGCGGCGGCTTCCGCCACCCCGCCGATGGTCGAATCCGCAATCACGCACTCTGCCATATTGCCGTCGTGGTCTTTGATATTCGCCTCGATGAGCGACTTAGCCGCCTGCGCCATACCCATCGTCTGCGCTTCCAGGCTCTCCCGTATTCCCTGCTTGCCTTCCCTGCCATCAATCGTCGGCCGTATTCCTATTTTCATTTCGCATGGTCCTCCTTTGTTACGCCTTATACCTCCGTTACCTTTACCCAACGTTTTTCTGTGCCGCTTTTCATGATGGCTTCCGTAAGCCGCATGATATAGTGTCCTTCTTCAAACGTCGCGAAGTCGCATGGATCAACTCCTGTTTTTTTACCCGCGCGTAAGAAGCTATAGAACGCATCCAGGTTGTTGCGGAAGGCGTCATTCCACCCCTCTGGGTGTCCTGCCGCCAAATGAGCGTATTGCCTGGCGGCTGCCGTCATCAGGTTGGGGTTACGCATCACTTGCTCGTTGTTTTTATCGCGGTTGCCCTTCCACATCTGATCGGATGTTTCCTGCTGCCATTGGAAAGAAGCGATGCTCCCATCCACTTCAATGTCGATAAAACACTTCCGGCCCGCGCTGATCTCGCTACACTGGAACAAACCAGATGCGCCGTTTTCAAATTTTACGAGCACTCCTGCATAGTCCTCTGTTTTTACATCCACCGTTTCATACTCTACATCTGTGTTTTGTGAGAAGGTTTCCACTTGTGTAGTAGGTTTTTTGCGCTTGGGCAAGGCAATTACCGTATTCGCACATACCTCTGTAATACGTGATCCAATCAATGTTTGCGCTGTGTCCATCCAATGTGAACCAATATCGCCCACGCATCGTGATGCTCCTGTATATTCCGGTTCTATTCTCCAATTGTAGTCCGTTTCATAAAGCAACCAGTCTTGCAGATACGCCCCGTGCACCAAATAGGGCGTCCCAATCTCGCCATCCGCAATACGGTTTTTGGCGTCCTGCACCAATGCGTTCATTCGGTAACAGAAGTTTACCCCAGCCACCACATCCGGGTGCGCTTTTAGCAGCTGTAGCATCCGCGCGGATTCCTGCGAGGATTTTGCCAACGGTTTTTCTGAGAAAATATGTTTTCCTGCTTCTATTACCATCTCGTTCACTACAAGGTGCAAATGGTTCGGCGTGCAATTATGAACCACGCGAATCTCTTTGTCGGCAATCAATTCCTCTGCTGTCCTATAGCATTTCTCCACGCCATAACGTTCTGCCTTGCTTCTCGCAAGGTCAAAATCGGCATCGGCTACCGCTGCAAGCTCCACATAACCAAGACGCCTGATGGCATCGATATGGCTTTCGCCAATATATCCTGTGCCAATAAGTCCAACCTTTATCTTTTCCATAAAACACCTCTGGCTTTCATTGCGTTTTGCGCCCCGTTGGTCGTCATGTTCATTTCCGCAACAGGGTGCTGCTTCCATTTTTCGCGCTTTGCTGTCAAAATGCTACTTAACATGTTTAGATAAGTGTACTGGCTCAACTCTTCTTTGTCAATAGCAGGGATTTTGCATCCTTTAAGTTTAATCAATTATTCGTGAGTTTATCGGATATTTACGTTGCAAACAAAACAGTTGACATATTACAACGATAGGACTATACTTCAATTAACCAGTTTAGCATCTATTGCGGATTGCTTCATAGTCAAACCTTGATTGTAAGTGGAATCAATATAACCATAATAAAAAAACAGGAGGTAGAAAATGAACGAAAAACTTGCCATCAATGGGGGAACCAAGGCAAAAACAACCCCCAACTATCCGATGTATCCGGGTGGGCTTGAAATAGGAGACGAGGAAAAGAAGCTTGTTATGGAGGTGCTGGATAATAAATACCTTTTCCGCTACTATGGCCCGGCCAATGTGAAATCTAAGGTAAAGCAACTGGAAGAAAATTTTGCAAAACGTTTTCAGGTGAACTATGCGTTGGCCACCTCATCGTGTACAGGCGCGCTCATTTCCGGCCTTGTTGCTTGTGGCGTTGGCCCGGGAGACGAGGTCATTGTGACTGGCTATACCTTTTTTGCTTCCTGTGCTGCCATTGTTGGGGCAAAAGCCATTCCTGTTATTGCCGAGGTAGACGATACGTTGACCATCGACCCGGACGACATAGAACGAAAAATTACGCCGCAGACAAAGGCGTTGATGATTGTACACATGCGGGGCGTCCCTTGTGATATGGATAGGATCATGGACATCGCCAAAAAGCATAACCTGCGCGTGGTGGAGGATGTCGCACAAGCCATTGGGGGAACGTATAAAGGAAAGATGCTGGGTACCATTGGCGATGTTGGCTGCTATTCCTTCCAGTACCACAAAACGATAACGGCAGGCGAAGGCGGTATGCTGGTAACAAACGATGCGCGCCTTTACGACCGCAGCATGGGATATCATGATACCGCTGCATGTTGGCGGCCGGACCGGTTTGCTGAGCAGCGGTATGACGGGGAGCTATTTTGCGGCTCCAATTACAGGATGGGTGAGCTGGCGGGTGCCGTTATGGTAGCGCAGTTGGAAAAAATGGACGACCTTGTCGCCCGTATGAAACAAAACCAGAAACGCATTATCGATCAAATTAAGGATACGAAAGGGATTACCGTACGCAGGGTAAACGACCCAGATGGTGATAGCGGCATCTGCCTCATGTTCTATTTAGATGATCCGGCAAATGTCAAACCCTTTGTGGAAGCGCTACAGGCCGAGGGCGTTGCCGCAAGCAGCGTATTCGATGCCGGTATTCCAGATTGGCACATCTATACCCACTGGAAGCACGTGCTCAATAAGCAGGCATGGACAGATATCCAGTGCCCATGGACCTGTCCCTATCACGAGGGCGAAGAAGTGGAATACGCCGCGGATATGAATCCAAAGACATTGGAATACCTGGGCAAGGTCGTGCATTTGGATGTCCCGCCGCAAATGAGCGAAGAAGATTGCGATATGATCGCAGCCGGAATCAACAAAGTAGCAAATGCGCTGTTGTAAGGAGGTATCAATGCGTTATTCATTGTGTATAGAACCGTTGTTTGAAAACATCAATTTTTATGACAGGATTAAACTGGCGGCAGATGCCGGGCTGGATGCCGTGGAGTTTTGGGATCCTTCCGATAAGGATTGTGCCAAAATTGGAACGCTGGCGCAGCAAAACAACATGGAGGTTGCTATTTGCTGTGCAAACGATCCTTGGAACAACCGCATCAACGGCACCCCTAAAACCGTGTTGGACAATATCAAAAAAACCATCCCCATGCTCCGGGATATGGGATGCCAGTCCATGATCGTGCTGGCGGGCGATATTGACGGCAAGAACGATACGCAGAAAAACATATTGATCGAAAACCTGAAGCGTATGGCAGAGATTGCGGAAAAGGAAAATATAACATTTTGTGTGGAGGCGCTAAACTCCATTTATGACCACAAGGGATATTATCTGGACTCCAGTTACACCGGCTTTGAAATCCTGAAATGCGTGGACAGCCCCAAGATAAAACTCCTTTACGATATTTACCACATGCAAATCATGGAGGGGAATGTGATAGAAAACATTTCGGGGAATATCGAATACATTGGGCACTTCCATTCTGCCGGTGTGCCCGGCCGAAACGAGCATTTTAACGGGGAGACCGATTATACCAATGTGCAAAAATGCATTGAGAGCACCGAGTACGACGGCTTTTTCGGATTGGAATACTGGGCGACTTACGACAACGCCAAGTCCCTTGCGGACGTGATGGACTATCTCAAAAAGAGATGAGTGGCAGCGTAAACAGTCCAATTTAAAGTATAATTACCGTAAAAAACTCCCGCTGTATAAGCGGGAGTTTTTTGTATCCTTCTTATCTGTGCTTAACGAAGATCCCGCACCGATTCCCGCTCCACAAGAGTGCTGGGTGTGAGTGTTACTTTATCAAACGGTTTCCCGCTGATGATTTTGTTAATTGTCTGCATGGCCATTTGCCCCATCAACTCTTCGTTGACAGAGACCGTCGTAAGCGGCGGCTCAATATAGCGGGAAATCACCACATCGTCCAAACCGACAAAAGAGATATCCCCCGGCACGCGCAAGCCACTTTCCTTAACACACCGCATGGCGCCGATTGCAAAAATATCCCCGGCGCAGAATACCGCCGTGGGTGTGTTGCCGGAATCCAGTATGGCCTGCATACACGCACGTGCTGTTTCCTCATCCGTAGCGCCCGGTTGGATCCAGTCGGAAGGGAACGCAAGTGCATTATCACTCATGCACTTTTGGTATCCGCCAAAAGTATTCACATAATAATCCGCCAAAGCGTCTGTGCCAATAAAGGCGATTTTATGATGTCTCTTTTGTATCAGGTATTGCGTCGCCTGATAAGCGGCTTCAAAATAATCTGCCTTTACCTGTGGATAGGAAACACTATCCGGAGCGTGGGAATCCACTACCACAAAAGGCATTTCGGACACCTCAACCTGCGATAAGAGACTTGTTTCGGCGTCGTTGATAAAGATAAATCCATCCGTATCCTTGTTCCTGATATAATCAGTCAGGCGGTTTTTTTCGCCGCTCCTGATGTTGGTCGTTACGATGTTATAACCTAGTTCTTCGCTCGCTTTCAATATACCAAATGTAATTTCGGAGGAAAACATATTCCTTAGCTTGGATTCATATTGCCGTATCACCAGGTGTATGTTAAAGCTCCGTTTTAAATTTAGCCGCCTTGTGTGCGCGTTAGGGATAAAGTTCGTTTGCTCCATGATATCCAGTATCCGTTGGCGTGTCTCCTTGCTGACACCTTCTTTTCCGTTTAACACAAAGGAAACCGCAGTTGTTGATACATTTGCCAGCTTTGCAATATCCCGTATTGTTATTTTTGACATGGTGCTCTCCCGCGTCCTATTTTATAGCTTTATTGCTTTAGTAAAAATATATCACAATTTAACCGGAATGCATAGCACTTTCTTTCAAGCTTATTATTTATTCGCAAAGTTATCTATAAATACCACTTCAATATTATTTATTTGGTTATCAAAAAGCATTGACAAACAATTTCTACGTGTGTATAATTTTACTTAACAAGTTAAGTATAGGTTGTTTTCTAAACCCCCAAGTAACTAAGAAATTGTAATTCGTTTTATCTTTGCCATGACAGTTTAACATGCGGGCTGCCCAACAAGCTTTGCCTGCCATTGCTGCATATGGCACCACTCATAATATCTCCAAAAAAATCGAAGAAAAAGGCGGAAATGATATGATATTAGGAAAAATCCAGACACTATCTGACGGCGAGCGGCAACAAATACACCAGGCAGGCATTGAACTACTGACGTCCATCGGCGTACGTATTTTAAGTGATAAGGTGCTGGATATGCTGGAGGATGCTGGGGTTACAGTAGACCGCACCGCAAAAACGGCCGTTTTCACCGAGCAAATGATTGATCAATGCATCAAATCTGTGCCCGCGCAATTCCCGTTATACGACCGTGCTGGCCAAAAGGAATACCTTATTGGAGACCGCAGCCCCAAATATGCGTCTGGCCATAATGCAATTTTTATGGCGGATCCTTTTACCAACGAGCGCCGCTACGCCAAAGTGAAGGATATTGAGGAGTATACACGCATTGCCGATAGCCTTGCCGATATCGATATTATTGGCGTGCCGCTTAATCCGCAGGACGTTCCCTCAAAGTCTACTTTGCTGCACGCAATGAGGGCGTTATTTACCTATACTACAAAACCGTTGTTTTTTTCCACGGAGTCAAGAAGTGTAAACGCGGCAATTATCGAGATGATGAAAGCCACCGCGCGGGATCACAATGTGCGGGATTATCCCTCGGCCATCAGCCAGCTTTCTCCCACCAGCCCGCTTTATTGGGAAAAAGATGCGGTGGAAGCCCTGGTGGAAACCTCCGAAAGCTTTGTTCCGCTCAATATACTTCCCGAGCCCATCTCCGGGCTTAGCGCTCCATATTCTGTCGCCGGCCTGCTTACCATACACAACACAGAGGTGCTTAGCGGCATTGTCATTTCACAGATCGCGGCAAAGGGCGCGCCCCTGCTCTATGGATCGTCCTGGACTACCTACGACATGAAATATAACAGCGCAATCATTGGCAGCCCGGAAACAGACCTCCTGCGCGCTGCCGGTTGTGAGATGGCCGACTATTACGGCATACCGGCACACACCACAGCGCCCAATACAGACGCAAACGCCCACGACGAACAAATGGCGTGGGAAAAAGCATTGAGCACCATGTGTGCCGCCGGGGCGCGTAATGATATCATTATGAATTCGGGCATGTTTGCCACAGGCCTCAGCATCAGCCACGAGCAGTTGGTTATAGACAACGAGATGAACCGTTATATTAAAAGGATTTCCCGTGGAATAGATGTCAGCAGCGAGTCCATCAATATCGAATCGATTAAAAAGGTGGCGCACGCAGGCAGTTATCTGATGGAAGAGCAGACGCTGGATAACCTGTATGGCGACGAGTTTTTTCAATACGAAATCGGCACAACCGCAAACTTTGATTCCTGGCAGGCCGCCGGTGCGCACGATATCCTCCAAAAGGCGTCCGCAAAGGTGCGGGAAATTTTACAGGGTAGCGCGCATCGGTATGTGGACGAACAGCAATTGACAGCCATAGACCACGCAATTGCCGCATTTGAAAAGGAGAATCCCTAACCGCAGTTTTGTCGGGTGAACCCGCTTATATAAAAAACGAGGCAAGGACGTATGAATAAATATCAATTTTCGGCAAAAAGCTGGATGTGGGATGAACTGGACAAAAGAAAAGAGCTTTATACCCGGTTATTTGCCGGGCAAAGCGTACCCTTTCTTCCTGTGGAGATTAGAATTGCAACGCCCAAATATACCGCGCGGGATTACTATGAATCAGCAGAAAAACAACTTGAAGATTCATTGGAGTCGGCACGGCTCACATGGTCATTGCAAGATAAAACAGACCATATTCCCGCCCTTGTTCCAGATGTGGGGTGCAGCTGCCTTGCCACGGCCTTTGGCGCGGAATATTATATGGGCGATGATGCCGACCAAAC
This sequence comes from Christensenellaceae bacterium OttesenSCG-928-K19, assembly GCA_030266015.1. GTDB lineage: Bacteria > Bacillota > Clostridia > Christensenellales > Christensenellaceae > UBA5399. The sequence goes on from JAJDHD010000017.1 coordinate 27,346, forward strand.
CGCGGGTATCAAGGAAGCGCCTATCACCGACCTTGCCGCACAGATCGAGCAGCTTTCCGTACCGGAATTGCGGCAGAGCAAATGGCTGGCAGAAGGTCTTTCCCGCATTACCATGTTCACACAAGCGGGAAGTGGCCTTTTGCCTGTGAGCGGATTGGATGCCGCCGGAGGATTGAATGTTGCCGCCGACCTTTTGGGCATAACAGAGCTTATTATGCTTATGGTCGATGAACCGGAAGCCTTGCACAAGCTTTTGTCCATTATCCAAGAGACCTATCTCACGTTGATCGAAGCGGAGGCGCAAGCGGCAGGCGGGCTGGAGCATATGACGACAACGGATTTTTATGCGGGCTGGGCGCCGGATGGCTACAAAGGTCATTGCTCGGATGATATTTCTGCCATGATCAGCCCACAAATGTATCGTGAATTCTCAGCACCATACAATGCTATGGTGTATGAACGATACGGGGCGGGCGGCTTGCACAATTGCGGGCCTAATCCTTGCCAGCAGGAATATGTTGCCCATCAATTCTCTCCCCGCTATCTCGACCTGTCCGAAAAATATAGTATGCATGATCTGCCCGAGTTGAAAAAATCTCTTCGAAAAAAAGCATTCCTGCGCTTCGGCAGCGAATACACCGACCCTGACGTTATTGTGAAAACCTACCGGCAATATATGGAGTTGCTCGCGCCGGATGTCATACTGATTCCCGCCTATACGCTAGCCGATATAGACGAAGGACGCGATTTATACGACAGATTGCATCCCATTGCGGTTGAATATGCAAGCAGAATGGATTTTGGATTTGCGTAACGATTGCTTGACGTTGTCATACCAACCGTAATTCTACCCCGGGAGGATACCGCTTTGGATGAAATGAATATTATATATCCTTTGCTGGATTACCTGGGGGATATCAACCAGGTTTGCGGTATGAAACGCTATGCGCTGTTGGATGGAAAAGCAAAGAATACGGAAGCCATTGATATCGACAATGGCAGCGGGCTTTTTTTTACGGTTTTGACAGACCGCTGTATGGATATTGCCACATTGAAATTCAAAGGGACACCTCTTGCTTTCCTGTCGCGCACCGGCATTGTGTCTCCCGCATTCTATAACGACAGGGGCGATGAATGGCTGCGCAGCTTTGGCGGCGGCCTGCTCACAACCTGCGGATTCACACAGGCAGGCGAACCGTGTGAGTTTGACGGCGTGTACCATGGATTGCACGGTCCGGCCTCCAGCCTGCCAGCCCGGCTTACCATGTGCGATGAATACTGGCAAAATGACGTTTACACTATGGAGCTGCGCGGGCGTATACGCCAGGCAAAACCCCAGTATGAACATATTGAGTTGGAGCGTAGGATTATATGCACCGCCGGGCAGAACACCGTTTGCCTTGCGGATACGATCAGAAATGAAGGAGCCCGGCCGGAGCCGCTTATGCTGGTCTATCACATGAATTTTGGCTTTCCCCTAGTCAATCCTTCATGCGGCATATTCATCCCTTCTGCAAAGGTGTCGGGCTGGGATGATTATTCTACTGCCCACGCAGCGGAATGGCGTAGTATGCCCGCCCCCCATAGCGATGCGAAGGACAGGGTCTTTTTGCACACGCCGCGCAGTGAGGATGGCAGGACGGGGTTCCTGCTGTGCAATGATCGCGAAACACCAACCATGGCTGTACATGTCAGCTACACTGCCGATGTCCTCCATACGCTTGCCCAGTGGCAATATCCATGCAAAAGGGATTACGTGATGGCCTTGGAACCGTGCAATCATGCGCTCCTGGGTGTTAAGCACGAGCACGAGAGCAAAACGCTTCGATATATCAACCCCGGTGAATCTGTTTCAATTAGGCTGGAGATATCCGTATTGGACGATCCGCCGCAAATCAAAAAACTTCAGGCAGAAATCTATGATTTTTCCATCTGAATGACAAAAAGGCAGGACGGTATGCCCTGCCTTTTGTGCTTTTTCTTATCTTATCCGCACGATTCCACCTGTGTATTTAACGGTATTTGTTTTCGTTCAATTAGCAGGTTTTCTCCTGTTTCTGCATCAAAAATGTGCATGTTATCGTTCATGATCCGGTAGCACACCTGCCCGCCCTTCTGTTTTTGCATTTCAAATGACCTTGCCGTCGTCTCCGCGCGGATTACAATTTCCGATCCGCCCAATTTGGTATGGATATAGCTTTCGCTTCCCAGCATTTCAAACACATCCACCGGCGTGCCAAAGCATTCCCCGCCCGTCTCATCACAGATCACAAGGTGCTCCGGCCTTACGCCCAGTATAATATCACAGCTCTGCTGTTTATTTGCATACAGCGCTTTTGCATCGAGTGGATCCACCTCCAGGCGCTTTCCTTCAAACGCAACATGATAGTTTCCGTCCTCCAGCTCCAGCCGCACATTTCGGAACAGGTTCATTTTTGGCGAGCCGATAAACTCTGCCACAAAGAGGTTTTGTGGCCTTGTAAACACTTGCTCTGGCGTTCCGATTTGCTGTATTTCGCCTTCATTCATAACGACAATGCGATCGCCCAGTGTCATTGCCTCCACCTGGTCGTGAGTCACATACACAAATGTTGTATCTATCTTCCTGCGCAAAACCACAAGCTCTGCACGCATTTTATTGCGCAGCTTCGCGTCGAGGTTGGAAAGCGGTTCATCCATCAAAAACACCTTGGGATGGCGCACAATAGCCCTTCCAATGGCAACACGCTGGCGTTGCCCGCCGGAGAGCTGTTTGGGCTTGCGCTGCAACAACTCTTCGATACCCAGGATGCGCGCTGCCTCATCCACCTTTTGTGCAATTTCATTTTTGGGCATTTTGTGCAACTGCAGGCTAAACGCCATGTTGTCATATACTGTCATATGGGGGTAAAGCGCATAGCTTTGAAATACCATGGCAATATCCCTGTCCTTTGGTTCCACCCGGTTAACCAGCCTGTCGCCAATATAAAGCTCGCCTGTGCTGATGTCCTCCAGCCCGGCAATCATGCGCAGCGTGGTGGATTTTCCACAGCCGGACGGGCCCACCAGCACAACAAATTCCTTGTCTTCTATTTCCAACGTAAAATCTTTGACCGCAAGGTGTTCGCGGTCATAACTTTTGCATATCTTGTCCAATCTCACTTTTGCCATTGCTCAAAAAACCATCCTTTCATCCTTATCCTTTGACCGCTCCTTGCGACATGCCCCGGATAAATTGTTTTTGCAGGCATAGGTACAGCACGATCAATGGAATAGAAATCAATACGACGCCAGCAAACATAACCGTATTTTGCGAAATATACATCCCTTTGAATTGCAGCAGACCAATAGGCAGCGTTTTTAAATTATTGTCGCTTATCAGCACCAGCGGAAAGATCATATCATTCCAGATTGCGACTAGGTTGAATATGATGACAGTGGCAATTGGCCCTTTGGAGAGTGGCATAATCACCTTTCTATACAACTGGAAATTGTTGCACCCGTCCACAATAGCAGCCTCTTGTATCTCATATGGAATGTCCTGCATAAATCCATAGAAAATGAACACGGAAAATGGCAGTTCGTACGCCACATGGGAGAAAATCAGCGCCCATAAGGTGTTGGAGAGGTGCATCATGCTCATCTGCAATGAGAGTTGTATAATAGCCACCTGCGGCGGTATCGCAATGCCGATCACAAACAGCAGGTAAACCAGCTTGCTCCCTTTTGTGAATTTACGCGTCAGCGCAAACGCCGCCATGCTGGAAAGCACCAGTATCAAAACGATAGAGACGCCTGTTACAATGATGCTGTTGATATAATACTTCCCTAATCCGCCGCCCACAAAGGCCTCTTCATAATTTCCCCATTGCGGGTCGGCCGGAAGGCCAAACACGTTGTCGTAAAGCTCCCGTTCAGTTTTCAGTGACCCGGTAAGCACCATATACACAGGGAACATGATGATAATCGCAAAAATCGTTAGCACTGCATATTTTGGAATCTTCTTCGCCTTGGATAACATTATGGTCACGCGTCCTTTCTGAGCAGCCGCATTTGCACGGCTGTGATTACCGATACAATGATAAGCAACGCCACGGATATAGCGGCCGAATACCCAAAATCACTGTATGCATACGCTTCTTTATATAACAAAGTTGCCAGCACTTCGGATGAATGCGTCGCGCCGCCACCCGTCATGACAAACACATAATCAAAACATTTAAACCCCCCGATTGTCGTGAGCACCAGCACAATCAATGTGGTGGATTTCAACATGGGCATAGTGATGCGCGTAAATTGCTTCCATGGACCCGCGCCATCAATTCGCGCACTCTCATATAGGTCGTATGGGATATTTTGCAATCCCGCCACAAACAGCACCACGCTCTGGCCAATGCCAACCCATACATGTACAAAAGCAAGCGCATAAATCACAATATTCTCATCCGACAGCCACGACCTTGTGAGGTTTTCCAACCCAACTGCCTCCAGGAATTTATTGAGCGCCCCCATATTGGGGTCGTAAATAAAACCAAAGATGAGGCCAACGGTAACGGCAGACAGCATAGCCGGCATGAAATACAGTGTGCGGAAAAAGTTGTGTATTTTTGATGCCTTGAAGATTAAGACTGCCAGAAGCAGCCCACATAGCGTTTGGAACGCCACCAGCGTAATTGTGTATTTGATGGTATTGCCAAAGGACTTCCAAAACAATGGGTCGCCCAGCATTTTAATGTAATTGGAAAATCCCACAAACTCTTTTACCGGGGCAACCCCATCCCATTTGTAAAAGCTGGAGAACAGTGAATTGAGGTTGGGGAACAAAAAAAAGATAGCATAGACCGCCAATGGCGCTATCAGGAACAGATAGATTGTCAAATTCCCCGTCTTTCTTTTTCGTACAGTGCCTAATTCCGTATTCATCTTATTTCTCCGTTTATCACGGGGCGCACATACAGTGCGCCCCGCTGATTATAATTCACTTCTGTCCGTCTTTTATGATTATTTACCCGTTGTTTTCAGCAATCAACGCATCGATTTGTGCCTGTCCTTCTGCCGCCGCCGACTGGACATCCTGCCCGCCCAATATCTTTGCTGCCACTTCATCCATAATGCTTACCATCACGGGGTCTTTAATGTATGTGTCGGACAAGACAGCTGTTTTGCCCTCCATCAGCTTGGATACCTCGGCCAACTCGGCAACATCTACTTCCACACCCTTTACTGTGGGCGCCTGCTTGGTGTTGTTGCTGTAAAACGTTTCTGCCTCCACGCTGCTTAGGAATTCTGCAAATTTCATTGCCGCATCCGTCGCGGAGGATTTGTCGTTGACACAGATAAGCTGTGACGGGCTGACAATGCCAACCGCTTCCGCGTTTACGCCCGGCAATGAGAATAAACCGAATTCCAGAGACTCGTCCATATCCTTCAGTCCGCCCACGCTCCATGTGCCAGTGATCAACATGGTGGCTTCACCCCGTGCAAACAGCGACAGGGAGGCGTCGTATTTTGTACCCATTGCGTTCTTTTGGAACAAGCCATCCGTGTTCATTTGGGCAATATCGTTCAACACAGAAAGATATGGCTCTTCAGACAGTTTATATTCGCCATCCTCCAGCTTTTTAAACACCATGTCGTCATCCGGAGAATAATTCGCCATCAACTGCTCGTAAACCATTCCTGTAGTCCACGCTTCCGCAAATCCTGCTGCAATGGGCATATATCCCGCATCCGTTGATGCTTGCGCAGCGGCCAGTACATCCGCATAGCTCGATGGCTTTTGCAGGCCCAGCTCATCAAACAGCTTTGTGTTATAGAAAACGGCAAAGGAATTATAAGTCTGCACAAGCCCGTATAACTTATTATTAATCACGCCGATGTCATAAAACTCTTCATCGTAAAGCTCACCCAGGCCTGTATCCGTCAAATCTTTGCAATAGCCCGCCTCTACCAGCTGGTCCAGGTACGCGCCCGGATGGCAATGGAATATATCCGCGCCTTCTCCGCTCACCAGCCTGGATTTCAAAATCGTGTAGTATTCTGTCATGTCACTGGACGTAATTTCCAAATTCACTTTAATGCCCGGGTTCTGTTCCTCGAACATCGCCACCATTTCCTTCAATACGTCCGCATCCTCTGCACGCCATGTGATAAAGTTGATGCTTACGTCTCCGCCGCTTTGTGCGGGAGGATCCTCTGTCTCTTCGCCATCGTCAGACGGCTGCTCCGCAGCGGGCGTTTCGGCCGTCTCATCTGTTCCGCCGGAAGGCGTGGCCGGCACAGAGCAAGCCACAAGGGCGGCGCATACCATCACCATCACCATTGCCAGACAAATCCATTTTTTCATTTTCCTACCTCCTGTTTTTACGCGGTTTTTCACCGTTTTCCATGTTCGCGTGCCACCCGATACAGCTCAAGCACGTTTTCTACCGGCGTTATCGCCTGTATATTGTGACAGGGCGCCAGTATATACCCTGTCCCATCTGCAAATAGTGCATCAATGCAGGTGCGCACTTCACCCCGAACCTCTTCCACACCGCCAAACGGCAACACATATTGATTGTCCACACCGCCGTGAAAGCATACCTGCTTCCCATATTTTTGCTTCATCTCATGCAGATCCCAACCGGGCAGGTGCCATTGCAGCGGGTTTAGCACATCTACTCCCCGCTCAATGAGCCACGGCATAATTTCACACATGGCGCCATCATCATGGTGAAAGACTTTTGCCCCGTAGGTTTTGATTAGGAAGGCCATATCGTCATAATACCCGCGCAGATAAGAATCGATCATCTGCGGGCTCATCAGCAGGCCGTTCTGGCTGCCAAGGTCGTCTGTCATCTGGGCAAAGGCAATACGCCCCTGCGCTGCTTCCAGTATGTTTTTGGTGTGTTCGCTGCAAAAATCATAAATGCGTTTTAAGATATACCGCGCAAGTGGCGGGTTTGCGATAAAATCCATCATCATCTGCTCTGTGCCCCGCAGCATTTCATAGAAGTAGGTTAGCGATGTATAGCCGCCCTCAAGCGCAAAATCTTTGTATTTGTCACACTGCTTTGCCACTACCGCATAGTCATACATATCCGTACGCGGGAACTCATAGCATTCTTCTATATCATCAATCGTTTCGCATTCGGCAAGGCGAAAGGATTCCGGCTCGTCATAATACCCGCTGCCATCCGGCAAGGGTATCTGCTTGAATGTAATATCCCACATGTTTTGGCGGTTAGCGATCAGCTTTGGCTCGACTGTCATGATTTTATCGATTCCCAGCTTATCGGCAAATTCGATATCATCCTTCGCGCCCAGATGGCGCATCAATTTTTCCGTTATTTCCGGTACGCCCCAATAATCTGTTGGCAATCGGTCAACCGGCTGGTGGTTAAGCGCGGCACATACGCGCTCCTTTCGTGTCATATCGCTAAACATCCTGTCCCCCAAATATTCTGTTTTTGTGAGTAGCCGTCAAAAAGCGTTATTGACATAAACTGGTTTAGTTTTTTGAAGAAAAAAAAGAGAAAGTCCTGATATGACCATCATACGCCTGGTTTCCGGCACCGGCAATACGTCAAGGCTACGATAATGTGTCTTTTTGTTACTTTCGTTGGCAAAGCGATTTTTAACAGCAGGCGTTTTTGGCCGGGAGCGGCTGTTTGCCACTCACACCGTTTCGCGGAATTCTGTCATGGTCATGCCTGTGTTACTTTTGAAAACCTTCATAAAATTGCGCGACTCTCGGTAGCCCACCATATTGGCAATTTGATAGATTTTGATTTTTGGATCCCGCAGCAGGGCTTTTGCCCGCTTGACCCGCTCGTTGATCAGGTGCTGCCGGAAGGGTATGCCGACATTTTCTGAAAACAGCCGGGAAAAATAATTGGGAGAAAAATAGAATTCGTCCGCCACATTCCTGAGGGACAGCTCTTCACTCAAATGGTCCTTGATATACTGCCGAACCTCTTCTATGATTTTGCGTTCATTTGGATTGCGTTCGCCCCGCAGTTCATGAAAATAAATCAGTCCTTCTATAAACACATGGAACAAGGTATCCAGATTGTTTGTTTCCTGTATCTGTTTCAGCCAGTTTCGTCCATATTCCACACTTTCCGCCATACCGGCACCATATTGCTGCGTTGTTTTGTGTGCAATAATGGAATATTGCGTTTGAATGGAAACCAGGTTTTTTGTCTGCCCCTGGCCAATATAATACTCGATCAACCGGATTGCCGCAGTCTCTGCCTCTTTCACATTTCCTTTCTGTAAGCCTTCCGTCACATCCTCCTCCAGTTGATCCACAGGCGGATACTCTCTTTTTGCGCACTCATTGACAATGCCCGCAATATTCAGCTTCCCCAGCAGGGTATGCTCGCTGAAAAACACACCAATAGACGCCTCGCAATAGGATTCGCCAATTCTGGCAAATTCTTTTTTAAGTGTGCCCACACCCATGTGAATACTGCTACCCGTCTCCTTTTGCCACGCTGTTGCCATATCCTGCATCCGCACCGCAAATGCTGTGCTTTCCGCCAGATCATCCGAGCCATTCCACGCATACACAAACAACATATCATTATGGTCGGGCAGTACGATTGCCCTTCCGTCTGACAAATTGGTTAAGGCTTCCCTGGCACGAAACAACCGTTCCGCGTCTTCTGCAATTCCCTCTCCCCGTACAATAGCCGCAAGGTAAGTGCTATAAGCTGTCAGTTCATTTAAAAACGCGTGTGTTTTACCCTGACCGCTTTCCATATGAGGGCCGTCGCCATTTAAATATTGATATAGTACATATTGCATAAAGTCGGCTGCCTGCTCATATACCTGCTTTTCTATAGCCTGCTGCTCTGCCCGGCGCCGGCGCTCCTGGTGAATCATATCGATGCAAGTTTGCACGGCTGCCATTAGTTCATTTTCATCGATTGGTTTCAAAATATAGTTAACAGCGCCCAGCTTGACCGCCTGCTGCGCATAGTCAAAATTCTTATATCCGCTGATGACAATTACCTTACAGTCGTTTCCTGTCTGGCGCAGCGCTTTCAGCATCTCAATCCCATCCAACACGGGCATACTAATGTCTGTAATGAGGATATCAGTGTCTTGCGCCGAGATCAATTCAAACGCTTTTTCTCCATCAGAGGCGGTTAACACCTCGTCTGCAAGCTCGTCAAGCACAAACTTGATCCCTTCCCTGATCTGTAATTCGTCATCTGCAACAACAATCCTGATCATACCGATCCCTCATTTTCCAATGGCTTTTTGGGTATGGCAAAGCTTGCTAGTGTTCCGTTATACTCTTTGCTTTCAATATGCAATCCGTACTCTTCTCCATAATAAAGCTTAATTTGCATATTAATATTTTTCAATGCAAAGCAATCCTGGTCGTCAAACGCATCCAACCCGGCATCGAGTATTCTTGTGATTTCTTCCATTCGACCGGGGCTGATGCCTTTTCCGTTATCCCATACTGAGAAAACTAGCAGCCCATCTCTCTCCTCAAAAGCAACTTTTAACTCCAGCTTGCGCGCCGAGCCTTCCATTCCATGCACGACAGCGTTCTCTACCAATGGCTGGAAAATAAACTTTAACACACGGCACTCCAGTAACGCTTCGTCTGCCTGCATTGTGCACTCAAACCGGTCGCCATACCGCAGGCTGATAATATCGATATAATTCTCCAGCATTTGGATTACCTGCGCCACAGTAGTTACATCATCGTGTACATTCAGGCTTTGGCGGAACAACTGTGAAAGCTTAAACAGCAGAACGCTCGCGCCTTCATATTGCCCGGTGCGTATCATCCAGCGCGCCGCATCCAGTGTGTTGTGCAAAAAATGCTCATTTATCTCTGTTTCTATTGCGTTGAGCTGCGCCTGTTGCCGCAAGATCCGTTGAATATACAGGTCGTTGATCAGCTTTTGCACATTTTCCATCATATCATTGTACCTGCTATAAATATAACCCATTTCGTCATTCCGGCTGTTGGGAATGCGGATTGAAAAATCACCACCTTCCATTTTTTTCATGTAATCAGTCAACGTTACCACTGGTTGGTAAAGCAGCCTATTGATGAAATAACTCCAACCAAACATCAGTGCAATCATCAATAATATGATAGTGAACGAAAAATTACGGAAGACGTCCATGCTGGAAAGGACGCGCTCCACAGGGACGCGCGACAAATACCTCCAGTTTGTATACTCGGATTGGTAAAACACAGTCAATGTCTCTTCCCCATCCATTATATCCACCTGAAACCCTTGCGCCTGCAAGCTGTCCACACTTTCCAACTCTGCCGCGGTCTTTCCGATTTGATCCGTCGAGGGGTGTGATATGTACCGCCCGCTGCCGTCTACAATCATGATATCTGCGCCATAGTCATTCTTTAGCTCAATTTCCCGCCGCAGTGCCGCCTCTTCCACCAGAAAGGAAAACACGCCTATGCGTTCGCTACTCTGAAATATTACAATAGGCTTATACAAGGCAATCACATTTCCGCCACTTTGCAGTTCATAGGTTGCCACCCACTGGTTAAACTCCTCATATTCCACAGGCAACAGGCTATACCAGTCCTGCGGCTCAAATTCATCGGCAAAATACACCTGCCTGCCACGCGCTGCATAGATAACGCTATTTCTGTGGTTTAAAATATAGATATTGCTGATAAAATCGTTGACGCTGCCCGCGTCCAGCAAATAGTCGGTTAAATAATCGCTGGCTACTTTTAACTCATAGCCTCCTTCCTCCTTTGCCAAAAGCGACAGGCTGTCAATCAGCTCTTCGTCTGAAATCACCTTTCCCTTAGACCGCTCCACATTCAGCAGGTTGATTTCAATATTATCGCTCATGTTGTGGACATTTCGCAGCATAAATTCAGCGATGCGCTCCAGCTCACTATTTTTAACAGTCGCATAATACACCATGCTCATAATGACAGCGGGAATGATGGCAAATACCAAAAAAGCAAGCATCATTTTTGCGCGCAGCCTATATTGCTTCAGCATATCCTTCCCCTGTCACTTTGTCGCTGCCAGCTCCACAATGCGTGCGCTGTACCAGTCTTTGCATTCCAGCGTAATACCCAGCGCGGCTAGCTCTTGGCCAGTTTTTTCCCCCATGGGTACATCATCGATTAACACATTATACGTTTGATTTTTTGCAATGTGTGCAGGATAGCAAATAAAATGGGGAACATTGCTTTGCAGGCGAAAGGCAAACAGCAGCATACGATCCCGTTTTGCTGCCGTATACTGCATCACGACCCATCCGCCTATGCTGTGAATTCCTTTTGCTTCCGTTAGGTTCCGGCAGGTGGCTTTGGCAAAAAAATCCTGTTTTCTATGATAAAACGCCAACCATTTTTGTATGGTTTGAACTGTATCCTCGTCAAATGATGCAATATTGCCGCTAAAACCCGCATTGCCCATAATTAATGTCTTCATGCAAAAGTCTGCGGATAAATCCACCACACGCTCCCACCATGCGTCCGCACAGGCGAGCAGTTTTTTCCTTTTATGCGTTTCATGGTTAAAATAAGATGCTACAGGCAACGATACCTGCTGCGCTACCATCCAACTGCCCAGATATTGTGGCAATATGCGCAACGCAGCGGATTGCCGCATGTGCAACGTCTCCAGCGGATGCACTGAATCGCTAATAAAATGTCCGGCAAACCGGTCTAATACGTTTTCAATATCTGTGCGCAACCCCCCGCTTGCACATCCTTCAAACACGCATTGCGGATGATCTTTAATCACACGCCCCATAATATCGTTCCATACGCGATAATAGCGGTAGAAATTGCTGCCCGTCAAGTCTCTTTGCATATTGATATTACAATCTACCTTCATCCACGACAACTCATATTCTTCAACCAGGCGCGAGATTTCCTGATAGAGGTATTTGGCTACTTCTGGCTTCGTAACGTCATATATCATTGCGTCGCCGTGCATAAACCAATCTGGGTGTTCCTGATATACCCGGCTGCCCTTTGCCGCGCGCTCCGGATCCATCCACAAGCCAAATTCAAGCTTGTGTGACCGCACATAGGCTGCAAAAGATTTCATGTCCCCATAAAACGCATTGTTTTTGGATTCCTGCCAATTGCCCACCTGATTGTCCCAATCTACCCCATCGCCAAACCAACCGGCATCTACCACAAAGTACCTGCACCCTAGCTTTTTTGCTGCAAGCACTTGTTTTTCCAGCGCATTCCTGTCTATTTCGTCAAACCCGTAAAACCAACTGTTGTACACGGCATCCGTTTGTTTTCCGTTTGGATATCGGTTATGCAAATAGATGTGGAAACGTTCCATCGCATTCTCTATGCTTGTGTCAAATCCATAATATAATGTCTCCGGCAGCGGGAGTGCTTCTCCGCCCGCCACAGTCATACGCAAGCCATTGTCTGAGAGCCCTGCTTCCAGTGTGAAGTATGAAGTCTTGTGTCCGGCCGTCTTTTTCAGGCGCAGGATCCAATCACCCACCGGCAACACGTGCACACAAACGCCATATCCTGTGCTCTTTTGCCTGATCCCCAGAAAAGGATTTGCATTTTCCGTAGACCTGCCCATCGTGTTGGACAGTGTGAGTTCGCCTGCGGGAAGAGCTGTCCATCCGCCTTCATCCTCCATGCACCACCCACTGAACTGTCCATAAACCTCTGCATCGTCCATATGTAATGCCGTTCGGGCCAGGCAGGCAAAAACTGTATGCTCGGCACTGTCTAAGTTAACCAGCGTATCCTGTCTTGATAATACACCTGTCCTCTCTTCCATCACAAATTCTGACCGAACCTCAAAAACTCCGTCCCGCGTTCGCTGTGTAAGAAGAAGCGAGTTATCGTTTTTCCTTTCGCACACAGCCGCCCATTTCCCACCTTCGTACCTACCTGTATCAGCGTCAAGGAAAAACATACCCGTGGTTTCTAAAACATCGCCGTCAGATATGCCCGGCAGCCCAAAAAAATTGCTGAAAAAGATGGTGCCAGTGCTGTCGCGCAGGCACACGCCTTTGCTATTCGACGTAAAAAAATGGTATTCTTTTTCCATAGTGACCCTCCATTTTGCGTGAAGCTGCTTACGCGTACGCGCGCAGCCATAACACTTTTTACTTTTTTGTATTTTGAATAAAGTTTAGGCGGAGATATAATTACCGCCCACTTCCCCTGGGGGAAAAGCATTTTAAGTATACTGATTTCCTATGAGAAACGGCCTAAATCATTTTTTTATTCTTCCCCGTTAAATTCGGCAAAAACAGTCAACAAACGGCAACTGGATGGGGAAAACAACATGGAATATTATTTAGCGGATGCAAGAAAGACGGTATATCAAGCATCACCTAAACCAGTTAATATGTTATATTCAGTATACCGTCTCACACTATTCTTGTCAAACAAACAAAAGAGCCTCCCTGCACGACAAAAAATGAAAGAAGCAGGAGTCCTGATTTATGAGCGTATTATTTTCTACATCGATAGGAGAAAGCAAACCAAAAGCGGACACATTTCCTGTGTATTGATAGAAAGTCGAAGTCGGATTCGGATTATGTTATTATAATCAGGATTCGTTTTTGATGGCTTAAAAAACCACTTGACCCTTACGTTACGTTATAGTTTATACTAAAGGCAGAAAGGAAGGCAATCCCATGAAAACAGTGAAGCAGGTGGCAAGGCTTACAGGGGTCAGCGTGCGCACGCTGCACCATTATGACAGCATTGGTTTGTTAAGGCCTGCGTGTGTGACAGGGGCAGGTTACCGTATGTATGGACAAAAAGAGCTTGCCCGGCTGCACCACATCCTGTTTTTACGTGAGCTGGAATTTCCGCTTAGCGAAATCCGGCGGATACTGGACGATCCTTCCTTTGACAAGCAAAAAGTACTTTTGGAACACAAAAAACTACTAACGCTGAAGCGCGACAGGTTAAACCGGTTGATTGAGCTGGCGGGCAGCGTGGCAAAGGGAGAAGATAATATGAATTTTGGGGCATTTGACACTACGGAGATAGAAAAAGCAAAAAAGCAGTATGGCGCGGAGGCAAAGGAGCGCTGGGGCGGCAGCGCCGCCTACGCGGAAAGTGAGCAAAAGACAAAAAATTACACAAAGGAGGACTGGCGGCGCATTAAGCAGGAGTCGGACGGGATTTTCCGCGAATTCGCGCAGCAGATGGGCAAAGGGCCGGCGCACCCGGATGTGCGGCAAACTGTGAAAAAATGGCGGCATCACATTACGATGAATTATTATAACTGCACAGAGGAAATTCTTGCTGGGCTGGGTGAGATGTACGCGGCGGATGAGAGGTTTCAAAAGAATATCGACGCCCACGCGGAAGGGCTGGCACAGTTTATGAGCGCCGCGATAAAGGAATATTGCAAGAAATGAAGATGAAACAGCAGCAGTTGGAACTTTGCGGCATTCCCGCCATCCTTTGGGGAGCGGATACAGAAAGGTTGTTTATTGCCGTGCATGGCGACCAGTCACACAAAGCCGACGATGTGATACGCATATTGGCAGAGGAAGCGGTAAAAAAAGGCTATGGCGTCCTCTCTTTTGACCTGCCGGAGCATGGCGGGCGCAAAGGGGAAGCGCGGATTTGCAATGTTCGAAATTGCGTGGAAGACCTTGGTAAAATAATGAAATATGCCCGCGGGTTGTCAAAGGAAATCAACTTGTTTGGTTGCAGCGTGGGCGCGTATTTTGGCATGATGGCTTACAAAGGAGAACGGCTTACACAAGCGTTGTTCCTGTCGCCGGTTGTGGACATGAAACGCATTATTGAAAATATGATGCGATGGTTTGACGTAAGCGGGGAACGGCTGGAACGTGAGGGGGAAATTCAAACGCCGGTCAAAACACTGTATTGGGACTATTACCAATACGTCGCGCAAAACCCGGTGGAATGGGACAAGCCTACGGCGTTGTTATGCGGTGAAAAAGACGATATAAGCGAGTTTGAAAAAGTGCGGGAGTTTGCGGAGCGCTTTAAAGCCAGCCTTATTGTGATGGAAGGCGGGGAGCACTATTTCCACACGGAAGAACAGCTCGGATATTTCCGCGGCTGGCTGGAACGGCACATTGAGCCATAAGGGTGTGTTTACAAAATAGTTCCAATAAAAATAACACAAAATAGGAACGCCCGGTTTTTGACCGGGCGTCTTGCATGCCATGCTGAGAAGGATTCCCACGTAAACACATGTAACCGAATCCTATACTCCGCAGGGCGGATTATGCAGCATGGGCATGTATGGTTTAATAATAACCACGGCGCGGGAAGGTAAACAGTTTTTTGTGCCAACCCATGGCGTATGGCGGCATAATATGATATACTATTTGGGCGATTAACGCTGAAAAAAGCGGTTATTCAGCAAACTGTACAAAAGGTGGAACGAATGGCAAAGGAAAAAAACTTTATTGAAGAGATTATAGAAGCCGATCTTGCAAGCGGCAGGGAAAAGGAAGTGGTGACGCGCTTCCCCCCCGAGCCGAATGGGTACCTACATTTGGGGCACGCAAAGGCGATTGCTTTAAATTTTGGGCTGGCACAGGAATATAACGGCAAGTGCAACCTGCGCTTCGATGACACAAATCCGCTCAAAGAGGACGACGAATATGTCCGCGCCATTAAAGAGGATATCAAATGGCTGGGGTATGACTGGGCGGAGGAATGCTATGGCTCAGATTATTTTGAGTATATGTATGAAAAAGCGATGGTGCTTGTAGAAAAAGGGCTTGCCTATGTGGACGACCTCACTGCGGAGGAGATGCGTGAATATCGCGGAACACTTACGTCGCCCGGCAAGGAAAGCCCACACAGAAACCGCACGATAGAAGAAAATATAGACTTGTTTAAGCGCATGAGGGCAGGCGAATTCAAGGATGGGGAGAAAATTCTCCGCGCAAAAATCGACATGGCTTCGGGCAATCTTAACATGCGCGACCCGGCGGTTTTCCGTGTGGTACATGCCGCACACCACCGCACGGGTGACAACTGGTGCATCTATCCTATGTATGACTTTGCGCACCCGCTGGAGGATGTGCGTGAAGGCATCACACATTCGCTGTGCACGCTGGAGTTTGAAGACCATCGCCCGCTTTACGACTGGTTTGTTCAGAATACGGATGCGGAATGCACACCGCACCAATATGAGTTTGCGCGGCTGAACCTCACCAACACTGTGATGAGCAAGCGGTATTTGAAGCAGCTCGTGGATGACGGTGTTGTTTCTGGCTGGGATGATCCCAGGATGCCCACGCTTTCGGGCATACGCCGACGCGGTTATACGCCGGCATCTATCCGTGATTTTTGTGAGCGTATTGGTGTGGCAAAGGCAAATTCCGTGGTGGATGTCCGCCTGCTGGAGCACTGTGTGCGCGAGGATTTGAACGCCCACGCAAAGCGCATTATGGCTGTGCTGGATCCAGTGAAGCTGACGATAGAGAACTATCCTGATGGTAAAACGGAAACGCTTCAGGCGCAGGACCTGCCGGACAGCGACAAGACCCATGACATGCCTTTTTCCAAGCATCTGTATATTGAGCGCGGTGATTTTATGGAAGTGAAGCCTAACAACAAATATTTCCGCCTGTACGTTGGCGGCGAGGTGCGGCTGAAGAATGCATATATCATCAAATGCGAGCGCGTTGTGAAAGACAGCGCAGGGAATATAGAAGAAATTATTTGTACCTATGACGAGGAGAGCAAATCGGGCGGCGCGGGAGCGGGCCGCAAGGTGAAGGGTACATTGCACTGGGTAGAGCAGAACGCAGCCGTTACAGCAACAGCCCGCATCCTCGACTATCTGTTTGTGGAGGGGGAGGAAGAAGGGAAATATGTGCCAAACGAAAATTCCCTTACACTGATGGAAAACGTAAAAGCAGAGCCGGAAATATTGAAAGCGCAAAAAGGACAGCAGTTTCAGTTTATGCGGCAGGGGTATTTTAATGTGGATCCTGTGGATTCACAGGAAGGGAAACCGGTATTTAATAAAATCGTCGGACTAAAAGACAGCTATCGTCCGCCACAGCAATAGGAGGCGGCAATGAAGATTGTGGTGCTGGACGGCTACACCGAAAACCCAGGCGACCTCTCCTGGGAAGGACTGGAAGCACTGGGTGAGCTGACGGTGTGTGACCGCACGCCAAAGGATAAAATCATCGAGAGGATGCAGGGCGCGCAGGTAGTGTATACCAACAAAACGCCTATTGACGCGCAAACGATCTGCGCCTGCCCCAACCTTCAGTTCATTGGATTGTTGTCAACGGGGTATAATGTGGTGGACGGGGACGCCGCCACGGAATGTGGCATTACCGTGGCTAACATCCCGGGTTATAGCACAGATGCGGTGGCGCAGCTTGTGTTTGGGCTGTTGCTGGAGGTTTGCCATCATGTAGGGCACCATTCGGATGTGGTGAAGGCTGGCAAATGGTCGGCAAATCCCGATTTCACGTTTTGGGATTACCCATTGATTGAGCTTAAGGGAAAAGCAATGGGAATCTTTGGCTTTGGAAGCATCGGGGCGCGTGTGGCGGAGGTTGCCAAGGCGTTTGGCATGGAGGTGCTTGCGCATACACGCACGCCCAAAGAGGGAATAGCAGGCGTGGAGTTTGTTTCGTGGGATGAACTGTTGCGGCGCGCGGATGTATTGAGCCTGCACGCACCGCTCACAGAGCAGACGAAGGACATAATTAATAAGGATAGTATTGCCAAAATGAAGCACAGCGCAATATTGATCAACACGGCGCGCGGCCCATTGGTAAACGAAGCAGACTTGGCGGAGGCACTAGCAGCCGGAGGAATTTATGCGGCGGGGCTGGATGTGCTGGGGCAGGAGCCACCGGATGCGGGTAATCCGTTGTTTGGGCTTGCAAATGTGATTATAACACCTCACATTGCGTGGGCGGCAAAAGAGACGCGTGAAAGGCTGATGGATATTGCGGTGGAAAATTTGAAAATGTTTTTGAACGGCACGCCGCAAAACGTAGTGAACGGGAAATGAGGGACAGGACATGAAGGTGAGAACAAGGTTTGCGCCCAGCCCCACGGGCTATCTGCATATTGGTGGGCTGAGGACGGCGCTTTATGCATATCTTTATGCAAAAAAGAATGGCGGGGATTTTATTCTGCGCCTGGAGGATACCGACCGTGAGCGCTTGGTGGACCAGGCGGCGGAGATCATTTACCGCACGTTGAAGGACACAGGCCTGCAGTATGACGAAGGGCCGGACATTGGCGGTTCGTTTGGGCCGTATGTGCAGTCCGATCGCAAAGGCCTGTATCAAAAATATGCGGAGGAGCTTGTGCAAAAGGGCGCGGCATATTATTGCTTTTGCACAAAAGAACGGCTGGCAGAATTGCGGGAACAGTGTGAGAAAAGCAATGTTACCCCCAAATACGACAAGCATTGCATGAGTCTATCTCAAGAAGAGGTACAAAAACGGATCGAAGCGGGCGAGCCGTATGTGATTCGCCAAAACATACCTATAGAGGGCGAGACAGCATACCACGACATGGTATATGGTGAAATTACCGTGCCAAACAGCGATATGGAAGACAATATATTGCTGAAATCGGACGGCTATCCCACCTATAACCTTGCCAATGTGGTGGACGATCACCTGATGGAGATATCGCATGTAATCCGCGGCATCGAGTACCTTTCCAGTACGCCGAAATACAACCTGCTTTATGACGCGCTTGGGTGGAGTATTCCGGAATACATCCATCTGCCGCCTGTGATGCGCGACAAGCAAAACAAGCTTTCTAAGCGGCATGGCGATGCATCTTATGAGGATTTTGTGCAAAAGGGATACCTGCCGCAGGCAGTTGTCAATTATATTGCGCTTCTTGGTTGGTCGCCGGCGGGGGAACAGGAAATTTTTTCGTTGGAAGAACTGGTGCAAGCATTTGATGTGAAGGGCATCAGCAAATCTCCTGCAATTTTCGATGTAGAGAAGCTAAAATGGATGAATGCGGAATATATTCGCGCGCTGCCGGAGGAAGACTACATCAAGCTGGCGATGCCATATCTGGAGCAGGTAATTGATGTGGAAAAGTTTGACCTGCCGCTGATTGCGCGCATTACACAGCAACGGTTAGAGGTTTTTGCCGACTTGCCGGAAAAGCTGGCTTTTCTTGCACAAATGCCGGAATATGAGACGGATCTATATAATCACAAAAAAATGAAGGTGACACCGGAGAGTGCGTTAGTATACTTGAAAGAAGCAAATCCAGTGCTGGAGAGCCTTGCGGAATTTACAGAGAGCTATATCCATGACGCAATGATGGAGCTGGTGCAAAAGCTGGGCATAAAGAATGGACAACTGCTATATCCCTTGAGGATTGCGATTACGGGAACAGCGGTGACGCCGGGCGGTGCGATAGAAATTGCCGCTTTGCTGGGAAGGCATGAAACACTGGAACGGATGCGTATGAGCATAGATAAACTGGAAAGGGAACTGGGCAGGGTATAGCGAGAAACACAGCGGGAAAAACAACGAAAACCCTATTGATCCCTCTGTAATATAAAACCAGGGAATACTTTGGCAATGATAGCCTATCAGTATTCTCTGGTTTTATTATTAGAAAGGAAAAAAAACGAATATATTAAGTCGAGTATATCCCCGACGGCCGGCAATAATTTTAAAACACGACGGCTCAAATTCGCTGCCAACAGTTTGCTAAAATCGGATAACCGCTTTTGTTACATCGTTTGCCTGTGCAATCACGGTATCAAAAGCATTCCCACATTCAGTAAAATCAAATTCATGAGATATGATTTTTTCCACATCAATCGCGCCGCTTGCAATTGCTGCAATTGCCGCGGGGTACAGATTTCGATAACGAAAAATTGATTTCAGTGTGATTTCCTTGAACATAACAGCGCCAAAATCATATGAAAATTCGCTCTCTGCCGCCATACCAACCAAAACCACCGTCCCGCCACGCTTAACATAATGCGGCGTATTTCGAATGGTTTTTACAGAGCCTGCGGTTTCAAATACAATGTCCGCGCCTGCGCCCCCATAAAACGTTTCGACTAAGCTGTCCACATCTTCGTTTAAGGCGTTTACCACATGTGTTGCCCCAAATTCATGAGCAAGTTTCAGCCTGTTGTCATAAAGATCCACAACCATGATATTTCCCGCACCGCTTGCTTTTGCGGCCAACAATGTCATCAGCCCAATACAACCCGCACCCAATATAATACAGCTATCACCTAGCCTGACTTCTCCAAGCCGGGCGGCATGCATCCCTACTGCAAGCGGTTCCGCCAAAGCCCCCGCCTTTGTAGAAACATGCTCCGGAAGCTTGAAACACATATCGGCGGGATGCACCACATATTCTTGCAATACGCCTTGCACGGGAGGGGTAGCAAAGAATATAACGTCGGGGCACAGGTTATACCTTCCGGATTTACAAAACTCACATTTTCCGCAGGTATATCCGGGCTCCAGTGCTACCCTGTCGCCTACTTTAAGGTTTTTCACATCGGCGCCAATCTCTGTAACCGTGCCGGCACCCTCATGTCCCAAAACAAAATCGCCTTCTACTATATAGTCTGCAACCCTGCCAAATTCATAATAATGCACATCTGATCCACAGACGCCACAATATTCTATTTTGATCAAAACCTGGCCTGCCCCAGGCTCTGGTTTTTGCGCCTCCCGCATTTTCATGCTTTTTTTAATGCATGAATCTTTTTGTGTAGGATTTTTGCTTGGTAGAGCAAGTGTGTTCGTGGTTACCTTTTGTTAAATCAAAAGATACGTCTCTTGCGCTCAATCATTGTAGATAATAGTTGTGGTTTCATAGAAGGACATAATAAAAAACGGGATTAGTTATAATGGCGGCTGACGAGAATATTTTAGTTAGCATTTGGCGTTGCGTTAAACGAGTTTAAGAGTAGGGATATGGAAAAAAGGCTAACCATGTTGTTTAAAGAGATTGCAAAAAAAGAAGCTAATAATATTTGAAACATGGATTGAAAAGAACCAGAGACCTGCTTTGTAGTAACAATAGTTTTTGTGAGGCTTTAGTTTAATTACTTGTAACATTTCTGGCTATAATCTTTTTGTGGCTTTTAGAATGTCCGAGATTCTGTCACGATACCGCAAAAAAGCAGAGATATATTTGATTAAATGGCAATATAGGAGTTTATTGATTTGGTAGAAATAAAAACGTTATATTGCTGTTGACTTATGAAGGTAAGCATTGTATAATAATAAAGCTGTCATTTGAGGCAGAATAGTAATTAGATATCGCGGAGTAGAGCAGTTTGGTAGCTCGTCGGGCTCATAACCCGGAGGTCGGGGGTTCAAATCCCTCCTCCGCAACCAAAAGAAAAGGCTTAACCATGCGGGTTACAGCCTTTTTTGTTTGGCTTTCACCGTTTTTGGTTTGAGAATTATGAGGGTATTTCTAACCATTTTCTAACCACTTATGTAGTAAACGCTTTTTCCATTGCATTTCCCATTTCTTTTTTCTTGTCCTCTGTAACATGGGCGTAAATGTTTGCAGTTGTCTGATAGCTTGCGTGCCCGAGCCAGATTTGTATT
>JAJDHD010000018.1 GCA_030266015.1 Christensenellaceae bacterium OttesenSCG-928-K19
CGCAATTCCAGCCTGATGCAGACGCTGGACGAGCTGACCTTTAAGGACGCGGGTGACAGCGACATGAAGCGCGATAATGCCAATATCGACGGCGACACGGCAATGGGCGTGATGCTAAAGTATGGCTCGGAGAGCGCAAAGAATTATTATGAAAATTTCATATTGACATCCCAGCAGGCAAAGGCGCATTCCGAGGGGGATATTCACATTCACGATTTTGATTTTTATACGCTTACCACCACCTGTTGCCAGATTGATGTAGATCGGCTTTTTACACAGGGCTTTTCCACCGGGCATGGGCATCTGCGGGAGCCAAATAGCATCCAGAGCTATGCGGCACTTGCCTGCATTGCCATACAGTCCAACCAAAACGACCAGCATGGCGGGCAGAGCATTCCCAATTTTGATTATGCTCTTGCCAAGGGTGTAGCAAAGACCTATAAGCGGCTTTACATCTCCAATTTTGTAAAAGCGGCGGAGATATTGTCTCCCCAAAGCGAGGTTGCTAAAGAGCGGGTGAAGGATGCTGTGGAAAAGTTGGAGAAGGAAACAGGCCTGTACCCGCGCCTGGAGATGAATGGAGAATACAAAGCGGCGGCAGTGGAGGCTTTTGGCGAAATGGTGGCGGATGCAAAAGTGCTTGGGCAGATCCACGATTTTGCTGTGAAGCACGCGCAGCAGGAAACGGAGCGGGAAGTGGGGCAGGCGATGGAAGCGCTGGTGCACAACCTTAATACCATGCACAGCCGCGCAGGAGCACAAACACCTTTTTCCAGTATTAATTACGGGACGGACACATCGCCGGAGGGCCGCATGGTCATCCGCAACATTTTGCTGGCGACAGAAGCCGGCTTGGGAAATGGGGAGACGGCCATCTTCCCTATTCACATTTTCAAGGTGAAAGAGGGGGTCAGCTATAACCCGGAGGATCCAAATTATGACCTGTTTCGGCTTGCGTGCAGAGTAAGTGCCAAGCGGTTGTTTCCCAATTTTTCATTTCTCGACGCGCCGTTTAACCTGCAATATTATAAAAAAGGACAGCCGGAGACAGAGGTTGCGTATATGGGGTGCCGCACGCGCGTAATGGGCAACACCTATGACAGGGAAAACGAAATTACATACGGGCGCGGAAACTTGAGCTTTACCTCCATTAACCTGCCGCGTATTGCCATCAATGCAAAAGGAAGTGTGGAGTGGTTCTTTGAAGAGCTGGAGCGCAAAATGGAGCTTGTGACAAAGCAGCTTCTGGATCGGTTTCGTATTCAGGCAGCAAAGAAAGTGAGAAACTTTCCCTTCCTGATGGGACAAGGGATTTGGATTGATTCGGACAAGCTTTCCATTGATGATGAGGTGGGCGAGGTGCTGAAGCATGGCACGCTTTCCGTTGGCTTTATCGGACTTGCGGAGGCGCTCACCGCACTCACGGGCAGCCACCATGGGCAGGAAGCCGCCTCGCGCAACCTGGGGCTGGAGATAGTCGGCTTTATGCGAGATTATATGGATAGGCTGAGTGAAGAAAAGCAAATGAACTTTACATTGCTGGCAACGCCCGCAGAGGGCCTGGCTGGCCGGTTTGTGCGCATGGACAGAAAAAAATACGGCGTAATTGAAGGCGTTACAGACAGGGAATATTACACAAACGGGTTCCATGTTCCTGTGTATTATCCTATTTCTGCCTATGAAAAGATACAGGTGGAAGCGCCATATCACGCGCTAACAAATGCGGGGCATATCACTTATGTGGAGCTAGACGGGGACACATCCAATAACATTGAAGCGTTTGAAAAAGTGATACGTGCCATGAAGGAGGCGGGCGTTGGATACGGATCGGTAAACCATCCGGTAGACCGCGATCCGGTGTGTGGCTACAACGGTATTATAGAGGACGAATGCCCCGGTTGCGGACGCAGGGAAGAAGACCATCCGTTAAAGTTTGAGCGCATCCGCAGGATCACAGGATATCTTGTGGGTACGCTGGACAGGTTTAACGATGCCAAGCGCGCGGAGGAGTCACAGCGTGTCAAGCACAACATCTGATAGCATACGCGTTGCCGGTATTGTGAACGACTCCATCGTGGATGGTCCGGGGCTGCGTATTACAATTTTTATGCAGGGATGCCTGAGAAACTGCCCGGGCTGCCACAATCCTGAGGCGATGGACATGGCGGGCGGACAGGAATATACGGTGGAAGAACTGTTTGAAAAGATACAGGCAAACCCATTGCTGGATGGCGTTACATTTTCCGGTGGGGAGCCATTGCTGCAGGCAAAAGTGCTGGTGCCGCTGGCACGCAGGATCAAAGAAGCGGGCCTATCGCTGGCAGTTTATACAGGCGACACCCTTGAAGGGATATTAATGCGGGGTGACAAAGACACGCTGGCGCTGCTGGGTTATGTTGATACGCTGATTGATGGGCCGTTTCTGCTTGCCGAGCGCAGTCTTGCGTTGTCCTTTCGCGGGTCGGGGAACCAGCGGGTGCTGGATGTAAAGAAATCTTTGGAAGCCGGCGTGCCAGTGGAGGACGAGTGCTGGGGCAGGCGCTAGACCCTTGTAAAAGCCTTTTAAATAGCGAAAAATTGCATCTGTAGATATTGCGGAAACAGGCATACACTGCTATAATGAACCGAAGCGTCATGCCTGTTTTGTCATAGGATTATGTGTAGATTATATTCTTTTGGAAAAGTGCGCGGGGAAAGTATGGGACAATACGGGTGGCGTGATGGCTTAAGGCGTGCTTGTATGGGCATGTTGTTTTTGCAGTAGCAAGGGTGGAAAAAGGGGTATTAAATGCTGACAGCAAGACTTGAAGCGATTGTAGGATATGTGAATGGAACGGGGGTTGTGGCAGATATTGGCTGCGACCACGGGTATGCCGCGCAGGCGTTGATAGAACAGGGACGCGCCCAAAAGGTGATTGCTTGTGACATTAGTGAGGCGTCCCTTGATAAAGCGCGAAAGCTGGTGGAAAGCCAAGGACTGCAGGACTGTGTGGAAACGCGTGTGGGCAATGGGTTTTCTATTCTGGAAAAAGGTGAGGCGGACACTGTGATTATCGCCGGTATGGGCGGTCTTTTGATCCGTGACATGCTGCAGGCGCAAAAAGAGAAAGCGGCTGCGGTAGAAAAGCTTGTGCTTGCGCCAAACAGGAGCGAATTTGAGCTGAGGAAATACCTGAATGAAAATGACTTTGAAATCACGGACGAAAAGCTGGTGAAGGATAATGACAAGTATTATCATGTGATTTGTGCCAGGCCGGGCAGAGTGCCAACCGAGGAAGACGAATTTTATTTTCACATTGGGCGAAAGTTGGTGGAAAACAAGGATCCGATATTGAAAGAATACCTGGGCCAGAAGATACAGGAGCTGGAACGAATTCTTGTGATGGCAGAAAAAAGCACGAACGCGGCACAGCTTGTGGAACAGGCGGCGGAGAAAAAACGAAGAATGCAAGAGGTGGAGGAATGTCTTTAAATACGGCGGATGTAAAGGCGTTGATTGAGCGGGAGTTTCCAGAAGAGTATGCCTGCGGGTGGGATAACAGCGGCTTTAATATCGATTTACATAACCCTGTGGAAAACATATTGGTGTGCGTGGATGTAACGCCGGATGTGATAAAGGAAGCCGCGGAGAAAAAGTGTGGATTGATCGTTTCCCATCATCCGCTTTTGTTTCATGCAATAAAAACAATAGATGCGCAAGGCCATATCGGCAATTGTATCAGGCTGCTTATGGAAGCGGGTATTTCGCTGTATTGCGCGCATACCAGTGTGGATAACGCACCAGGAGGGATAAACACCTGCCTTGCGAATATGCTGGGGTTAACAGATATAGAGTTTTTGGAGGTTCAGCAAAAACAGCGTTTTTATAAGGTGGTTGTGACAGTGCCGCCGGAGGATAGTGAATCGGTAAAAGATGCTTTGGCAGCGGGCGGCGCGGGAGAGCTCGGCAATTATACACGGTGCTCGTTCAGCGCGGTGGGCGAGGGCACGTTTTTGCCAAACGATGTGGCAACGCCGCATATAGGAAGCGCGGGCAGGCAGGAGATTGTGAAAGAAGCGCGGATAGAAGTGCTGGTAGAGGAGAGTAAACTGCAAAACACATTGCGGTTGGTGCGTGGGGCGCATCCATATGAGGAACCGGCAATTGATGTTTATGTGCTGGAGGAGCCATCCGAAGCAAGGGCGGGTTCTGGCGTTTGCGGCAGGCTGGAAAGCCGCCGGAGCGTGCGTAATATATTGGACGGCCTGAAAAAACAGTTATGTGTGGAGTATGTAAAATTCCGCGGAGATTTGGATGCAGAAGTGGAAACGGTTGCACTGTGTGGCGGGGCGGGCGCGGATTTAATCCCACAAGCGCAGGCGATGGGCGCACAGCTTTTTATTACCGGGGAAGTAAAGCACAATGAATTTGTGGAGACGGGGATTAATCTTTCGGAGTTTGGCCATTATGATACGGAGAAGTGCTTTGTGGGGGCAATGGTTGGCAGTTTACAAAACGTGCTTGGTGATGTACAATGTAACGTGGCTGTTTTTGCGGCCCGAAATGACAAAAGGCCCTACGAATTTTACTGAGGAGGACAGTTGATTGGATAGATTGAAAGCGCTGTGGGAATACCAGGCGGCGGAAAACGAGCTGGAGCAGCTTGAACGTTCGCTTAAAAACACGGAAACGCGCAAAAAACTGATACGCCAGCAGCAGTTGTTTCAAAGCAACCAGCAGCATCTGAAGCAGCTGGAGCAGGAGTCTGTTTTGGCAAACAACAAGATGATGGAGATTTCTGCGCAGGCGGACGCGTTAAAGAAACAGATGGAGCAAAAGGATTCGGAGATTACGGAAATTGCGGATTATGATCTCGAAGACCTGTTTTTGGAAGACGTGCGCGAGATCATCAAAGAGTGCGAAAGCATTAAAAGTGCGATTGAAATGAACAAACGCAAGCTTGTGGACATTATGCATAAGCTGGAAAAATCTGAAACGGACATCAAGGAAACGCTGGTGAAGATGAGCAATGCCAAAAAAGCCTTCGACCAACTGAAGGCGGAGCACGCCAAAGAACTGGATGCGGGTAAAGGCGATCTGGAAAAGCTGCGTGCCAATGTGGCAAAAGCATCAAAAGCGGTTGAGAAAGACCTGATGGAAAAATACAAAGAGATAAAGCAGCACAGGCCAAACCCAGTGGCGTTTTTTAAAAACAAGCGCTGCCAGGGGTGCAACATGGAGCTGCCCTCTGAGGTGCTGCAAGACCTGAAGGCAGGCACAAAGATTGTGCAGTGCGAGAATTGCGGCCGCATCCTGTATGCGGTGGAAGAATAATAAAGTGTTTTGAGCAGGCCGGATGGCTGCGCGCGGCGTGCGCCGTGTGAGGAAAGTCCGGGCTCCACAGGGCAAGGGCGCCGGGTAACACCCGGCGGAGGCGACTCCAGGGAAAGTGCAACAGAAATAGACCGCCGGCAGTTTGCCGGTAAGGGTGGAAAGGGGAGGTAAGAGCTCACCGACGCTGTGGCGACACAGCGTGCCATGTAAACCCCGTCCGGTGCAAGATTGAATTGGGGACACTTGCGGCAAAAGCCGCAGAAATAGCGGCCCGCTAAGTCCTTTGTAATCGCATGAACCCGTTTGGTAACATCGGGTCAAGATAGATGGCCATCATGACAGAACCCGGCTTACCGCCTGACTCAAAACAAATTAAGAAAAACCCACAGTCAAATGAAGTGGGGAACATAATGGCGCGTAGTGCGCCATTTTTTATACAAAAAATATGCTGTGCAGGATGCTGCCTATGAGGGCAGGTGAGTGGTTTTGAATGTAATTTCGAAATGAAATTGATGATAGGCCGGCTTATAGATTGGTACCGGCCGAGGCTTTTGTATTAATTAGTGTGCCAAGCAGCCTGTTTTGATCGGCAGGAATGTTTTCGCATAGGAACCCAAATCCGTAACTGTACCGGTATTGCATAAAGCGGGGAGCGTCACTGCGACGAAGTAAGTGGGCAGGTAGCAAAAACGCCTCTTTGTTTATGGAAAATTCCGTCAGATAATATGGATCGGGCGAGGGGCGAAGCTGCTCATTGGAAACAAGGCACATTCCTCCGGCACTAATGTTCATAGACATGCTGGAAAACAAAATTCTGTCCCTTGCGAATATGCTTTTTTGAAAATTTTCTTCGGATAGTCCGTATAAATTTACTTTTGTGGCAATATCCTCGCGCTGGAATTTTCTTTGGCTGGTTTCTTCGATGCCGGAAACCTGGCAAAGAAGGGTTAGGTAAGAGCCGGATTTGATGAATACCCTTTGAATTTCACTCAAAAACGTACAAATACAATCCTCATTATAAAAGCTGACCCGACACCGCTTTCCTATGTTTTTTGCTGCTTCGGAATGAAGGCTTTTGCTTTTAGCAAAAAAACAGTCGTTTTTATACGGTTCGTAAAAGGTGGCGCGGTGTACGGTGTTATTCTCTTCGCTAACGACCTGTAATACCGTATTATCCTTAATGTTTTTGATAGTCATGGCGGTTCCCTTTGTTTTTGGTGTGAATATTAATAAACAGTTTTAAAAAAGTATAACAGGTTTTATAAATTATTACCAATTTTTTGAACATGCCGGGATGTGCCGCTGCCGTAAATGTAACATTGCAATGCTTAACTGCTATTGCTGGAAAGATGGGTAAAGGGTATAATAAAAAACGGTAGGTAAAACAATGATTATTTTTGAAAAGGTTGCGCTAAAAAACAGCAGATAAAGGATAGTATGACAAAAAAACGATCCCGGAATAAAATAATTGTGGCGGCAAGCTATATTTTGATTTTATATGCAGCGTTTATGCTGTTTGTGATGATTGTGGCAGGCAGGGGCATCATCTTCTTCATTCCGGCAGGCTGGGTGTTGCTTGCGCAATGTGTTCTTTGTATGATAACAGGAGTGTTTGGGCTTTGGCGCAAACAAAATAAGCGCCGGGTTCAACGGCTGTTTGTTTGGGCGTGTGTCACGTTGGTTTTTTCGGTGGGAGCGGCTTTTGCTACGTCGCCGATGCCGCTTGTAGGTGCGGGCGCTGCGGCAATGGATGTTGCTGCTGTAGTGCTGCTGCGGCGAAGGCAAACGGCCCACGCACAAGAAGGGCTGAAATAAAATGGAAGGCGCCGTGCAGGCGTTTTTTTATGACGGCAGGAGCAAATAAAGGTGCATGATATTTTTGGAAGGAGAGCGTTTGTTTGAAGTTTGTTATATCTTATAGCTGTGGAAAGGACAGCGCATTGGCGCTGCACCGCATGATAAAAGAAGGCCATACGCCTGTGGGGCTGCTCGTTATGATGAACAAAGAGGCGGGGCGCAGTTGGTTCCATGGCGTTGCCCCATGTCTTTTGGAAAAGATTGCAGATAGCCTTGGTATTCCGCTGATTGCAGTGGAAAGCACGGGAGAGGGATATCACACCAGCATGGAAGATGCCCTGGGAAAAACAAAACAAATGGGTGCGGAATGCTGTGTTTTTGGCGATATTGATATAGAGGAGCATTTTGACTGGTGTGCGGAGCGGTGCAGGAATGCTGGGATAGAGTATCGCTTTCCGCTTTGGCAGCAAAACCGCGAGGCGCTCACAACTGAGCTTATTGGGTTGGGATATCACGCGGTGATCAAGTGCGTTAACAATAAGTTGCTTCCACGGGAATATCTTGGAAAAGAGCTTACGGCGGAGCTGGTTGCGGACCTGAAGGGGCGTGGGATTGACGTGTGCGGGGAGAATGGGGAATACCATACGGTGGTTCTGGATGGCCCGGCTTTCCGGTATCCGGTGAAGTATGCGTTAAAAGAAACAATGGATTTTGGAGAATATTCCGCGATTAATATAGAAATTGGGTGACGAAGGAAAAATGCAGGGATTTTTGCCGGTAAATAAAAAAGATATGCGAGAGCAGGACATAGAGCAGTTGGACTTTGTGCTGGTGACGGGGGACGCGTATGTGGATCATCCATCGTTTGCACACGCCGTGATTTCCCGGTATTTGGTGGGACATGGATATAGTGTGGGCATTCTTGCCCAGCCAAACTGGAAAACGGGGGATGCGTTTAAAGCATTGGGCAGGCCCCGGCTGGGTTTTTTGATTAGCGCAGGAAATATGGACAGTATGGTGAATCTATATACTGCGGCTAAAAAGCGGCGTGGACGCGATCTTTATTCCCCGGGCGGGAAGGCGGGCAAACGCCCGGCGCGTACTACGCAAGTGTATGCAAAAAAAATCCGCGAGGCTTATGGGGATGTGCCCATCATCGTCGGTGGGATTGAGGCAAGCTTGCGTCGCTTTGCGCATTATGATTATTGGGAAAATAAAATATTACCCTCTATCCTTGCGTCAAGCGGGGCGGATTTGCTGGTGTATGGCATGGGGGAGCGCGCCATTGTGGAAATAGCCGAAGCGCTGGACGGCGGACTCAAAGTGAGGGATGTTACATATGTGCGTGGCACGGTTTATAAAGCGGAGAATTTGGAGCGTGTTTACGACTATGTGGAGCTGCCCGGCGAAAACAAAGTGAACGGGGAAAAACACGTTTTCGCGGAAGCGTTTTTAACACAGATGCAAAACAGGAGGGATGTGCTTGTACAGCAACATAAAAGCTGCTATATTGTGCAAAACCCGCCTGCCAATAAGCTGACACAAAAAGAACTTGATTTTGTATACGCGCTGCCGTACCAGCGGAGGGCACATCCGGCTTACACACAGCCCGTCCCGGCGTTGGATGAGGTAAAGTTTAGCATCACGGCCACCCGGGGATGCGTGGGGGAATGTGCCTTCTGCGCGCTGTATTACCATCAGGGCAAAGAGTTGGTTTGGCGGAGTGAAAACAGTGTATTACAAGAGGCGGAGGCGTTTCTTGCGGATAAAGAGTTTAAGGGGTATATCCATGATGTGGGCGGCCCGACGGCAAATCTCTATGGCACAAAATGCACCAATCCGGCGGGGGTGTGCGCAAAAAGGCGGTGCCTTGTGCCTGTGCCGTGCAAGCACCTGAAAGAAGGACAGAGGGCTTACGTAAAGCTGCTGGGAAAGCTGCGGGGATTGCAGGGGGTAAAGAAAGTATTTATCCGCTCGGGCGTGCGGCACGATCTTGCGCTGATGGACAAAAGCGGCTTGTTTATACGAGAGCTGGCAAAGCATCATGTAAGCGGGCAATTAAAGCTGGCACCCGAGCACGCAAGCAGGCGGGTGACGGAGCTGATGGGTAAGCCACCTATCGAGAGATATGAGCAATTTTGCAGGGCGTTTGAGCGGGAGTCGAAAAAAGTGGGAAAGAAACAGCATGTATTGCCATATTATATGTGCGCGCACCCGGGGTGCACGCTGGATGACGCCATTGTATTGGCAGAGTATATGCGGGACAGCGGCTTTTGCCCAGAGCAGGCGCAGGAGTTTTACCCAACGCCCGGGACACTGGCAAGCTGCATGTATTACACGGGGCTAAACCCGCTTACCGGGCGGGAAGTGTTTGTGGAAAAATCTGTAGAAGGAAAGGCAATGCAGCGTGCGTTGATGCAATATAAGAATCCGGGAAATGCCGGAATGGTCGGAAAAGCACTGCGCAAGGCTGATCGGGAGGATCTGGCGGCAAACGGAAAGAGAGGCCTGCTGCGGGGCAGGAAAAGGCAGTAATATTGCGCAATAATGTGTATAAACTGTTAAAATTTGTTGCGGAGAACCGCTAGTTAGTATATAATATACGAAATATGTACTTTTGAGAAAGGTATTTCGCATTTTAGGAGGATGGAAATGGCAGCAAAATTGGAAAAACTCGACGGAAACAGGGCAAAACTGGAGATTAATGTAAGCCCAAAAGACTTTGAAGCAGGGATTGATAAAGTATACCAGAAGCAAAAGGGTAAGTTCAATATTCCCGGTTTCAGGAAGGGCAAGGCGCCCCGTGTGATCATAGAAAATCATTATGGGCCGCAGATCTTTTTTGAGGATGCCTTTGAAGAGATTTTTCCAGAGGTCTACAGGGCTGCGATAGATGAGCACGCGCTGGAGGTTGTTTCCCGGCCGGAGAATGTGGAAATACAGACAATCAACTTAAAAGAAGGTATTTTGTTTTCGGCGGAAGTTGTTTTGAAGCCAGAGGTGAAGCTGGGCAAATATGACGGCATTAAAGTAAAAAAACTGGTAAAAACAACCAGCGCTAAAGATGTGGAAGCGGAGATTGAGCGCATTCGCAACCAGAACGCCCGCTGGGTAGAAGTGGACAGGACGGTAAAAGAAGGCGACACCGTTGTAATAGATTATCTTGGGACTTTGGACGACGTGCCCTTTGACGGAGGCAAAGCAGAGAATCAATCGCTGGAGATTGGCTCCAAGCGCTTTATTCCCGGATTTGAAGAGCAAATCATCGGCATGAAAAAAGATGAAGAGAAGAAGTTGTTTGTGAAATTCCCAGATGAATATTCGGCGGATTTGGCAGGGAAGGACGCGGTTTTTGATGTAAAAGTGCATGAGGTGAAAGAGAAAAAGCTGCCGGATGTGGATGATGAGTTTGTGCAGGATGTGTCAGAATTTGACACACTGGCAGAGTATAAAAAGGATGTGAAGAAAAAGCTGCAAAAGCAGCTTGACGACCAGTCGAAGGTAGACATGGAGAACCAGGTCTTGTCGGCGCTGGCAGAAGACGCGGAAGTGGACATCCCCACGGTGATGATTGACGGACAGATTGATTACCAGATGCAGGATCTTTCTTACAGGCTTATGTATCAGGGAATCCGTCTGGAGGAATACTTGCAGCATATGGGTAAATCCATGGATGAATTCAGGGAAGGATATCGCGAAACGGCGGCGCAACAGGTGAAGATGCAGCTTGCGGTGGAGGCCTTGATAAAAGAATTGAAGCTGGAGCCCACACCCGAGGAAACGGAAAAACGAATGGAAGAGCTTGCCAAGGAAGCGGGCAAAACCCTGCAGGAATATAAAAACATGATGGGCAATGAAGAACTTGATCGTTTTGCCGATAGGGTGGCTATGGAGCGTGTGTTCGATTATCTGGTTGAGCACGCGGATATAACGGATGTACCGGCAGATGCGGCAGGTGAAGAGAAGCCGGCAGCGAAGAAGGCGGCTACTAAAAAGCCTGCGGCAAAGAAGAAAGAGGACGGGAAGCAACCGGCGGAAAAGAAGCCTGCTGCAAAAAAACCGGCCGCGAAAAAGAGTGCAACAAAAAAAACAGAGGAAAAACCGGCTGCTAAAAAATAAGGCCGGTGTAGTAGAATAACCGGAGGACAATACATGAGTAGTTTAGTACCCGTAGTAGTAGAACAAACAAGCAGGGGCGAAAGGTCATATGATATTTTTTCTCGGCTGCTGAAGGATAGAATCATTTTTTTGACAGGCGAGATCAATGATGTGACAGCCGACCTTGTGGTGGCACAGATGATCTTTTTGGAGGCGGAGGATCCGGATAAGGATATTTTCCTTTATATCAATAGCCCGGGTGGCTCTGTTACATCAGGCATGGCAATTTATGACACAATGCAGTATATCAAATGCGAAGTTAGCACCATCTGCATTGGTATGGCTGCGTCCATGGGTGCGTTTTTGCTGACGGCAGGTGCCAAAGGCAAGAGAAAAGCGCTGCCCAACGCGGAGATTATGATCCACCAGCCTTTGGGCGGCACGCAGGGCCAGGTGACGGATATCGCTATCCACGCAAAAAGGTATCTTGGCATCAAGGATAAAATGAATAAAATCCTGTCTGAGCGGACAGGGCAGGAACTCGAAAAGGTGGAGAAGGATGTGGAGCGTGATTACTTCATGTCTTCTGACGAAGCGCTGAAATATGGCGTCATAGACGAGATTATAGCGGCGAAAAGGTAAGGAGAACCATGTATAACGATTTTAACGATGGCACCAAGCAGGTAAGGTGTTCCTTTTGCGGAAAAGCGCAGGATCAGGTAAAGAAGCTGATTGCGGGTCCTGGCGTTTATATCTGTGATGAATGCGTTGAGCTGTGCGGTGAGATTATAGAAGAAGAGTTTCACGAAAACAGTGAACTGGAGCTGAAGGATTATCCCAAGCCTGCCGAGATGGTGCGCATATTGAACCAGTATGTCATTGGGCAGGATCGGGCGAAAAAGCATCTGGCGGTGGCGGTCTATAACCACTACAAGAGGATCAATGCCTTGACAGGCTCCGAGGATGAGACAGAAATACAGAAGAGCAATATACTGATGCTGGGCCCCACTGGTTGCGGTAAAACACTGCTTGCGCAGACGTTGGCACGTATATTGAATGTGCCGTTTGCCATGGCAGATGCAACGTCGTTGACCGAAGCTGGCTATGTGGGCGAGGATGTAGAAAATATTCTTTTAAAGCTAATCCAAGCGGCGGATTTTGACATTGAGCGTGCGCAGCGTGGCATTATCTATGTAGATGAGATTGACAAGATTACCCGCAAGGGTGACAATGCGTCCATCACGCGTGACGTGTCGGGCGAAGGCGTGCAGCAGGCACTTTTGAAGATACTGGAAGGTACGGTTGCAAGTGTGCCCCCGCAGGGCGGCAGAAAGCACCCGCATCAGGATTTCCTGCAAATAGACACGACAAACATACTGTTTATCTGTGGCGGTGCTTTTGGCGGGCTGGAGAAGATTATTGACGACCGTACAAACAAAAAGACGATGGGCTTTGGTGTGGATGTGATGAGCAAAAACGATAAAAACATCGGCGAAACATTGCAGAATGTGCGCGCGGAAGACCTGCTGAAATATGGCTTGATCCCTGAGTTTGTAGGCAGGCTGCCCGTAATTGTCAGCTTGCACTCACTTGACGAAGCGGCTCTGGTGGATATACTCCAAAAACCCAAAAACGCCATCACCAAACAGTTTAAGAAGCTGTTTGCGATTGACGGCGTGGAGTTGGAGTTTGAAGACGAAGCGTTGCAGGAGGTTGCACGGCTGGCGATTAAAAATGAGACAGGCGCGCGCGGATTGCGGAGCATTATAGAGTCCTCTATGATGGATGTGATGTATGACCTGCCATCTAGGGACGATGTGCTGAAATGCGTAATTACAAAGGAAACGATTGATAACAAGAAACCCATGCTGGTTGTGGGGGACAAGCCGGAGGCGGAGAAGATTGAGGCACCAAAGGACGACCGCGACGGCAAGGCGGAAAACGCTTCTTAAACAAAAAACGAAACATGATAAAAAGCCCTCGTTATCCGATAGGGAAGCGAGGGTTTTTCTATTATATTTACAGAGTTACATATTGGTTAAAAACATCAAAGGAATCTTTTTATTTACACACAACACTATCGTTTTCCGGGTAATAATTTTCCGGGGCATAGCTTGCCTTGGATAATGAATAATACCAATCGGGATTACATATACCGTCCTCTGAACGGAATATCATGTCGAGTCTGTAAAATGCTGTATATTTTGAAATGCTTTCTATATCAATATCATCCACGCGGGCTTCTTTATCAGAGTAATCCACACCATCCCTTCGCATACCGATGATGTGGATGATGGATAAATCCTTCTCACGCTTGTAATCCGCCTCGCCAGAGATTGTTTGGATTACATAATCGATTTGCCCGGCGTTTTGTGAAACATGCTCTGCTGCCAAGCTTTGCAGCCGGCCTTTCACTGTGTCCAGAATTCCATAGCCGGCAATTGGCTGGAAGTCAGGATCTATAACAAAATCTTCATTCCGTGTCATATCATTTTACTCCCTTGTTTGTTTTTGTTCTATCTCTCTATTTATTATTAAAACGAATGAAACGACGGTAAACACAATGCATGATGCATTGATTCCGGAGCGGTTTTCATGTATAATGTATTGAATCAGAATGGATTCAGGTGTGATGAAAAATCATGCTTGGGATGAAGGAGCTTATTGTTTTGAAGAAAATGCTGCAAAGAATGCCTATGGTGGCATTGAGAGGACTCGTAGTTTTTCCATATATGGTGCTGCACTTTGACGTGGGCAGGGACATGTCTGTTGCCGCCGTTGAAGAGTGCATGGTGCAGGGCAAAGAGATATTCCTGACGGCGCAAAAAGATATTAAGGTGGAGAATCCTGAAAAGGATGACCTGTATGAGATTGGTACCGTCGCAAAGGTGAAGCAGGTGTTGAAGCTGCCCGGCGACATGATGCGCGTGCTGGTGGAAGGCGTGCGGCGCGGCAAGCTGATTGGCTATATCAAGCGCGAGCCTTACATGGAAACTGTGATACAGGTGTTTGATGAAAAAGAAGGGGAGAACCAGGCGCAGATTGTGATAAAGGAAGTGTATATGCGCCGTATTTCCGACCTGTTTGAGCGGTTTGCGTCGCTGGGGGCGCGTGTACCGTCTGAAACGTTATATACGATAAACGAGGTGGAGGACGTAGGGAAATTTGCCGACCTTGTGGCGGCCAATGTGGCGGTGAAGCTGGATGACAAGCAGCGTGTGCTGGATGCGATAAACGAGCTTGACAGGCTGAAAGCCGTTATGGAAATATTGGAAAAAGAGATCGAGATACAGGAAATTGATAAAGAGCTGGCGTTCAATGTGAAGCAGCAGATTGATAAATCACAAAAGGAATATTTCCTGCGCGAGCAGATGAAAGCTATTCAAAAGGAGCTTGGCGATTCGGACAACGACCTTGATGAGATCGAGGAGCTTAGGACAAAAATAGAAGAGTTGGATTTGCCCGAAGATGTGAGGACAAAGGCGGAAAAAGAGCTGGCTCGGCTTTCGCGTATGTCGCCCGGCTCGCCGGAGACCAATGTGATCCACAATTACCTTGACTGGATTGTATCGTTGCCCTGGGGTGTGAAGACGGAAGACAACATGGATCTTACGCACGCGCGCAAGATACTCGACCAGGATCATTATGGTCTTACAAAGGTAAAGGACAGGATTATCGAGTTTTTGGCTGTGCGGAAGCTGAAAAATGATATGAAGGGGCCGATTCTCTGCCTTGCGGGCCCTCCCGGCGTAGGTAAGACGAGTATTGTGAAATCCATTGCGCGTGCCCTTGATAAGAAATTTGTGCGAATGTCGCTGGGTGGCGTGCGCGACGAAGCAGAGATTCGGGGGCACCGGCGCACCTATATTGGCGCTATCCCTGGCAGGATTGTGTCCTCTGTGAAGCAGGCGGGCAGCATGAATCCCGTTTTTTTGCTGGATGAAATCGACAAGATGTCCAGTGATTTCCGCGGCGACCCGGCTTCGGCCATGCTGGAGGTGCTGGATCCGGAGATCAATAATACATTCCGCGACCATTATTTGGATGTGGAGTTTGACCTTTCCAATATTATGTTTATTACGACGGCAAACAACACGGGCACAATTCCCGGGCCGTTATACGACCGAATGGAGATCATTAATATAGACAGCTATACCGATGTGGAAAAGCTGAATATTGCCAAAAAGCACCTGATTGCCAAGCAAGCTGCTGCACATGGGCTGCAGCCCAAGGCGGTGAAAATCTCTGACGCAGTGCTGATGGATATCATCCATCGTTATACGGCGGAGAGTGGTGTGAGGAGCCTGGAGCGTGAAATTGCTACCATCATGCGCAAATCGGCGGCAACGGTGGTGAAAGACGGTATTGAGTCCATCTCCGTATCCCGGAATAATCTAAAAGACTTCCTGGGGCTGCCCAAGCGTGGGGAGAGCACCGTGATGAAAAAAGATACCGTGGGCGTGGTGACCGGCCTTGCGTGGACGGCGGTTGGCGGGCAAACGCTGCCTGTGGAGGTGTCTGTTATGCCGGGCACGGGCAAACTGGAGATCACCGGGCAGCTTGGCGACGTGATGAAGGAGTCGGCAAAGACAGCGATTTCGGTGGTGCGGACAATGGGCAAAAAGCTGAAATTTGACGCTGACATCAATGAGAAGACGGACCTGCACATCCATGTGCCGGAAGGAGCCATTCCCAAGGACGGGCCGTCGGCGGGTGTTACAATGGTTACGGCGATTGCGTCTGCCCTGACAGGGCGCAAGGTGCGGCACGATATCGCCATGACAGGTGAGATTACACTGACGGGCAGGGTGCTGAAGATTGGTGGCATTAAGGAAAAGGCTTTGGCGGCATTGCGTGCGGGCATTCATACTATTATTTTGCCCAAGGACAACCAGAACGACCTTGACGAGATGCCGGAAAGCGTGATGAAGCAACTCACATTCCATTTTGTTTCAAAAGCGGACGAAGTTTTGAAACTGGCGCTTAAGGATTGAGGGATTGATGGCGGAACAGGCGGAACTTAAGTTAAAAAAAGCGGTTTTTTATACAAGCATGGCAAAGAGGGCGGATTATCCCGGTGGTGATCTGCCCGAAATTGCGTTTGCCGGAAAGTCCAATGTGGGGAAATCCTCCCTGATCAATTATCTTGCAAACAACGGCAAGCTGGCGTATGTCAGCAAACAGCCGGGCAAAACAAGGCTGGTTAATTACTTTTTGATTGATGACAGGTTTTATCTTGTCGACCTGCCCGGATATGGCTATGCCAAGGTTTCAAAGGCGGAAAAAAAGTCGTGGGCAGAGCTGATGCAGGATTATTTTGTTGGGGCAGGGGCAGGCTCGCTACGTGCCCTTATGGTGTTAATGGATATCCGCCACAACCCGACAGAGGGTGACCTGCAAATGGTGGAATGGGCGGCGTATTATGGCATTCCGTTTGCGGTGATTGCTACCAAGGCAGACAAGGTGGCGAAATCCAAGCGGCCGCACGCCGCCAAAAAGATGAAGGACTATATTGTAGCGAATACGCGGGCGGGCGTGAACTTCGAGGTGATTCCTGTTTCCTCCATGGAGAAAAAGGGCAAAGAACGGGTACTTTCTTATATACAGGCCAGACTGGAGGAAGTGCGATGAATATTTATGCGATTGGGGATTTGCATTTGTCGCTTGCACAGCCGGGCAAGGAGATGGATCTTTTTGGTTCGCATTGGGAAAATCATTTTGCCAGGATTAGCGAAGATTGGCAGCGCAGGGTGGGCAGGGATGATGTTGTGCTCATTCCCGGCGATATCAGCTGGGCGATGAAGTTAGAGGATGCAAGGCCTGACCTGGAGGCGATTGGTGACCTACCCGGAAAAAAGATCATAATCCGCGGCAACCACGATTACTGGTGGGGCTCGGCGGCAAAGGTAGAGTCTGTGCTGGGGCATGATACGCGTATTATCCAAAACAACTGCATTGTGGAGGGGGAGTATGTGTTTTGTGGCAGCAGGGGGTGGACATTCCCCACGGATGGCCCACTGGGTGCAGAAGACAACAGGATTTATGAGCGGGAGCTGATACGCCTTGGTCTTTCGCTTGATTGTGCAAAAAAGCATAAGGACAAGCGGCTTATTGTGATGATACACTACCCGCCGCTTTATGAGGAGTTCACAAATACGGAGTTTACACGTATGATCTCCGCGGCGGGGGCAAGCGAGGTGGTGTTTGGACATCTTCATGGTGATGTTTTAAATAGGATTCACCTGACAGATTTTCAATACGCGGGTGGAAATTATAATCTTGTATCGGCGGATTATATGGATTTTAGGCTAAAACAGATCGTTTGATCCACAAATGACAAAAACTGTATATAGTACAACATTGCAGTAGCACCACAACACCTTGTGGAAGGGCATTTTTCGGAAAAACTTTTTTCTGGAAAATGCTTTTTTTATGATTAAAATGCTTGCCTTGGTGGTATAAAAGTGGTAAAATTTCCTTAAATCTCACCAAAAGTGGTGGATTGTGGTGAGAAGTGGGGAAAAGGAAGGTTTCGCTCATGTTGTATGGAACATATTTTCACAACATCGATGCTAAAGGTCGCCTGTTTGTGCCGGCCAAGCTTCGTGATGAGCTGGGCGAGAGCTTTTTTGTAACACAGGGGCTGGACGATTGCCTTTTTGTGTACTCTGAACCGGAATGGGAAAAATTTGCCGAAAAGCTGGATAGTATCCAGCTTGCGGATGAAGAAGGACAAGATTTTGTTCGTGAGTTTTTTGAGAACGGCTGTGTATGCGAGCCGGATAAGCAGGGAAGGATTTTGCTGCCGCAAACATTGCGCGACTACATAGGCGTGGAAAAGGAAGCGGTGATTACAGGAATCCGGAACAGGGCGGAGATTTGGTCCAAGGAAGGCTGGACGGCACGCCATAACAAGACGCAGGAAGAGCGCAAGAAGATGAAGGCAAGGCTGTTTGACCTTGGGATATAAAATGGAAGCGTTTGAAGGGCATAAGCCCGTCCTTTATAAAGAAGTAATGGAGCTGTTGCAACTGCGGCATGGCGATACCATAGTAGATGGCACGCTTGGCGGGGCAGGGCACGCAAAAGGAATATTGGAGCGTATTGCGCCGGACGGTTTTTTGATAGGAATAGATAAAGACGCGACGGCTATAGAAAGAGGGAAAGAACGGCTAAAGGAATATGAGCGTAACATCGTCCTCATCAGGAACGACTTTAAGCAGGTGACATCGATATTGGACGAGTTGCATATAAATAAGGTGAACGGGGCGCTGCTGGACCTTGGGGTCTCGTCCTTTCAACTGGACCAGGCAGAAAGAGGGTTCTCTTATCATCAGGACGCACCACTTGATATGAGGATGAACCAAAGCAGTGCACTTACCGCATATGAAGTGGTAAACCGTTACTCTGAAGAAGACCTTTGCAAGTTGATACGGGAATACGGTGAAGAAAAATGGGCCGCGAGGATCGCTAAATTTGTGGTGGAAGACAGGCAGATAAGAGAGCTGGAAACAACACAGGACTTGGTGCGCACCATAAAGAAAGCGATCCCGAGAGCGGTCAGGTCGGATGGGGGACACCCCGCAAGGAAGACATTCCAAGCGATTCGTATAGAAGTGAACGGAGAACTGAGCGGACTGGAAACCGCCTTGGAGCAATATGTAGGCAAACTGGAAAAAAACGGCAGGCTGGCTGTGATCACGTTTCACTCACTGGAAGACAGGATTGTGAAGCAAACATTTAAAAGACTGCAAGATCCATGTGAATGTCCCAAGGACTTTCCGGTGTGTGTATGTGGCAAGCAAAGCCAAGTGAAGATTGTGACACGAAAGCCGGTGATGCCGGCAGAAGAAGAGATACAGGAAAACCCAAGGGCAAGGAGTGCCAAGCTGCGGGTTGTGGAGAAGCGGTAAGCAGCGAAAGAGGACAGGCAAATGAATGCAATACCACAAAAAACACATAATTATAAAAGAATAGAAATCCCCAATACCCCTGCGGCACAGCGTACGCGCCCGTTGGCAAGGATTGAATCGCTGGACGTGCGGCGTGCTGCGAAGTTGGCTGCCGTGAAAAAGCAAAAGCAGGCAAAAGTGCAGGATCAACGCACGTATGACCAGGGCAGGTATTATGATGATGTGGAAATGTATTACAATATGCGCAGGCAGGATAGCGATGGTATCCGCCGTTATGAGGAGCGTAGGGAAGAGTATTACCAGCAGCAAGTGCTGAGGGAAACACAGCCAAGAAAGAAAAAGCCTGTAAAAAAACAAGCTGTACAGAAGAAATCACGTGGCAGGAAGCTTACGGCGGCTTATGAAGTGACACCGCGTCGTAACTACTATGGGAAACATGTAGGCAGTGGATATCAGGTGAACGCGGATGGCACGCTTGTGCAGCG
Organism: Christensenellaceae bacterium OttesenSCG-928-K19; assembly: GCA_030266015.1. Taxonomy (GTDB): domain Bacteria; phylum Bacillota; class Clostridia; order Christensenellales; family Christensenellaceae; genus UBA5399. Next base: position 19,608 of record JAJDHD010000018.1, read on the forward strand.
CCCGGGCATTCCGGGATTTGATATGAACGCGGCAGGCCCGGCGGCAGAAGCTTATGGCAGGCATGTGGCGGTGGAATATGAAGCGCCTAAAAAGAAGGGCGTTTTTTCCACAATCCTGTGCATTGCGCTGGTGTTTGTGATGCTGGCTGGTGTTTTGGTAAAATATTCGGATGTTAGCGAAGTTACCTATAGTAATTCACAGGCGGATGCACGCATTGTTGCGTTGCAAGAGGAGATTGACAAGCTGGAGGTGGAGATATCCCTCAATCAGGATTTGAACAACGTGCAGCAGCGGGCTGCGGAGCTGGGGATGTCTCATCCGGGCGAGGGCCAGGTCGTGTATTTGCCGGCGGGCACATTTAATGCTGAAGATATGTATACGGAAGATACAGCGACGGTGGCAGGCGAAGCTGTGGAGGATACAGTGGCGGAAACACAAACAACAAGCACAGTGACAGACGCCGACAGCGGCCAAGTGGTGAGCGGCGATGGCGGCGAAGGCCAAAACGCGAGTGAAGAAGGATTTATGGATAAAATAGGAAGCTTTTTTGGAAGTATAGCGGATACCATCTCGAGATGGCTCGCTTGAACGGCCCCCGGGGATAGAACGAGAACAATAGCTCCCGGGGGATAGAAGGAGATAATGGCTTGGCTGTAAATGTGCTGACAAGCAGAAAACGGTTGTTGGTGGTTTTGATTTTATTAGCAGTACTTATGGTACTGCTCATTTTCCGTGTAGGGTATTGGAATATTGTGCGCGGTGAAGACTTGCAGGCAGAGGCGGAAACCCAGTGGATATCGGATTCGGCGGTGGCGGCAAAGCGCGGCTCTATCCTTGATCGAAACCAGAATGTGTTGGCGCAAAGCGCGGTATCGGACACAGTGGTGGTGATGCCAAACAAAATAAAAAAAGAAGACGAACAAACAGTCGCAAGCGCGCTTGCAGCAGTATTGGAGATGGATCCACAGGCTGTTTATGAGAAGGTGGCTACCAAAAAGACGACAAATTCCAGTGGGAAAGAAATCGATCTTGTGGAGGTATACCTAAAGAGGCAGATATCCAACGAACAGTCGGAAGAAATCACCATGCTGCTTGAAACAAAGGCAATCACAGGAGTGAAGCTGATTTCGGACGTGAAGCGCTATTATCCGAACAAGGATTTTGCTACACAGGTGGTGGGATATACCACGGCGGACGGCGAAGGGCAAACGGGGATAGAACGGCGCTATAACAATGTGCTGGAAGGACGCCAGGGCAGGATGGTCGCCGAAACGGATAAATACAATAATGATATTCCCAATGGACAGGAAATGTTTATTGAGCCGGAAGACGGCAATAATGTGATACTTACGATAGATGATGTGCTGCAAAGCTTTCTGGAAACGAGTTGTGAGCAGGCGCTTGGCGAACTGGCGCCGGACAGCGTGCAGGGTCTTATAATGGATGTGACGACGGGCGAAGTGCTGGCAATGGCAAACCTTCCCGATTTTGATCTAAACGACCCACCGAGGTCGGATGGAGAAACGTTGTCAACCTTATCTGCGAATATTATAACGGTGGCTTCCTTCGAGCCGGAGGAGCTGCTGCACACCTTTGTGGCGGCGGCAGCAATCGATACCGGTACGGTGAAGCAAAGCTATGAATGCACAGGAAAGCTGCATGTGGAGGGTGAAGACATTGTATGCGCTAAAGCACACGGGACTCAGACCGCACAGGAGGTAGTGCAAAACGGGTGCAATGTGGGCGCAAGTGTAATGGCAGCCGATATGGGAAAAGAAGCACTTTTTGCTTATCTGAAAAAATTTGGCTTTGGGGAAAAAACCGGGATTGATTATACAACGGATACGGCGGGCGACCTAATGGCTATAAAATACGCTTCTGAGCTGGATGTGGCCAAAATTGGATCAGGAACCAATATGAAGATGTCGTTGATGCAACTTGCAAACGCAGCGTGTGCGGTTGTAAACGGGGGGGTACTTTATGAACCGCGGCTGGTATATGGGCTCAGCAATTCGGATGGGGAGATTGTGGAGCGCTATGAAGCTGCTGTGAAAAATGAGCCGGTAAGCGGCGATACATCAACCCGGGTGAAGGAAATTTTGCAGCAAAATGTGACGCAGGAAGCAGCGATGACGGAATATTCCTCCGGGGCAATTTATGGAGCGGCGCAAAAATACGATAGTGAGGGCGCGCTTGTACAGGATAAAGAGATTTCGGTCTTTATGGAATTTGCGCCGGAGGGCAACGCAAAATATCTTGTGCTTATATCGCTGAATGGCATTGCGTCAGGCGAGTCTGTGGAAAAGGCAGGCGCTGTGTATGCTAAGAATGTGCTGGAAGAAATATTGAAATATACCTACATTGAGCCAGACCAGTCGGGCGGCCAGCAGCAGGCGGATGGGGAAGATGCGCAACAGGATGAAGGGACGGAGACTGTTACCGTACCTAATGTAGTGGATATGGGTATGCAGGGGGCGCTTGATACGCTGGAGCAGGCCGGGCTTACTTATGCAAAGGACGGTGCAGGAACGGTGGAAGGCCAAAGCCCAGAAGCGGGGACGGAGGTTGCAGCCGGAACGGTTGTGGAGTTGGTTATGAGTCATAAATCCACAGAACCGGAGCCGGATACCGGCGCCCAAGACAACACGGATATGGTGACGGTGCCAGACTTCACGGGGATGAGCTTTAATGAAGCGCGCGATACTGCAATCGCGGCAGGGTTGCGTTTTTATGCGCAGGGCACGGGTAAGGCGACAAAGCAATACCCGTTGTATGGGATAAGCGTTCCAAAGGGATCCGCCATCACGGTTACATTTAAGCTGGTCATAGAGTAGCCGTGCTGTTTGTGAAATCAAGAGTTTTAAAACACAACATTTTGTGTTATAATCTATAATTGCTACTAAGGAGGGTAGACATGAAATTGTCTGAGTTGCTTCATGGCATCAAGCATACGGTATACGGAGATGATACGGTAGAGATATCGGATTTGAGCTACGATTCGCGTAAGGTCAAAAAAGGAGATTTGTTTTTCTGTATTTCCGGGTATGCGACGGACGGGCATGAATATGCGCATCAGGCAGTGAAAAGCGGTGCGGCTGCGATTGTGGTGACAAAGCTACAGGAAGAGCTGCAAATCCCTCAGGTGCTGGTGAAGGACGACAGGCAGGCAATGGCAGAATGTGCCGCGCGGTTTTTTGGGTATCCCGCCCGCAAAATGAAGACGGTGGGTATCACGGGTACAAACGGCAAAACAACCACGACCTACATGATCCGTAATATTGCGAAAAAAGCGGGCATGAAGGTGGGGCTGGTTGGCACTATTTTGAACATGATTGGCGATGAAACTGTGCAAACAGAGCGTACAACGCCCGAATCGGTTGACCTGCAGCGTCTTTTAAAGAGGATGGTGGAGGAAGGGTGCGATCTGCTGGTAATGGAGGTATCATCGCATTCGCTCTATTTAAAACGGGTATATGGAATTGAATTTGATGTGGGGATTTTTACCAACCTGACACAAGATCATCTGGATTTCCACAAGACGTGGGATGAATATGTAAAGGCAAAAAGTATGTTGTTTGAACAATCCTGCATATCGGTGGTGAATGTGGACGACGACAGTGCCGCGAACATGATTAGCGCGGCAAAGGGCGAAGTGATGGAATACGGCGTAATGCATTCTACCCAGTACAGTGCAAAGCACGTGGAGCTGAAGCCGGATGGGGTTTCTTATGACTTGGAATTCACGGCAAAATCCTTACATATCGATATGCCAATTCCGGGCATGTTTTCAGTGTATAACAGCTTGGCGTCTGCGGTTGCGGCGCTGGCGCTGGATATTGGAGATTATTATATAGAGCAGGGATTAAAAGAGATGAAGCCAGTAAATGGACGGTTTGAGCTGCTGGATACACGCGGGCAGCAATACTCCATTATTTTGGATTATGCCCACACGCCGGATAGCTTGGAAAATACACTTTCCACCATACGGGAATTTGCGCCGGGGCGTATTGTGACAGTGTTTGGCTGTGGCGGCAACCGTGACATGGGCAAGCGGCCGCAGATGGGGGAAATCTCCGCGCGTTACTCGGATTATACGGTGGTTACGTCAGATAATCCACGGTATGAGGAGCCAAAAGCAATTATGGAGCAAATCGAAGCGGGCGTGAAAGAGCGTGGCGCAAAGTATATTTGTATTGAAAACAGGAAAGAAGCAATGAAACATGCCATAAAGACGGCACAAAAGGACGATATTATCCTGCTGGCTGGCAAGGGGCATGAAACATATCAGGAGATCAAAGGTGTGAAGCATGATTTTGATGAAAAGATCGTCGTGCAGGAAATATTCGACGAACTGAAAATACGCCGCAGGTAGGATGAGGTTAGAAGAGTTTTATGGATTTTGTTGTTAGGATCATAGTGTCCATTGTTATATCGTTTGCCGTGACGTTTATTGCGTCCAAGGTGATCATTCCTGTGCTGCGCCGCAAAAAAGCGGGGCAGAATGTACGGGATGACGGGCCGCAGAGCCATCTTGTGAAGCAGGGTACGCCCACGATGGGCGGTATTATGATGGTGATCGGCATTGTGGTTACAGTGCTTTGCCTTTCCGTTTATCCGGATGCACCAGCCGGGCTTACAGTGGTGTTTCTGCTGGTGGCAATGCTGGGGTTTACGTTGATCGGCTTTTGGGATGACATTGTTAAATTGCTGCAAAAGCGCTCCCTTGGCCTGCGTGCGTGGCAGAAGATTGTGTTGCAGCTTGTGGTGGCGGCTGTGGTGGCTGTGTTGGCTTGCATTGTGCTTGGGAGCACGCAGGAGCGCATTCCGTTTACAACTAATACGGTGGAGATGGGGATGGGCAAGATACCTTTTACGATGTTTGTGTTCATTGCTATGGTAAACAGTGTGAACCTGACGGACGGGCTGGATGGCCTTGCTACAAGCCTGACACTTGTAAATACACTTTCATATCTGGCAATTATACTGCTGGGATATCCACTGCTTTTGACCGGGGCAAGGGAAATGCTACACATGGTTGATCTGACAAATGTTGCAGTTTTTGCCGCGGCGGTAAGCGGGGCGTGTATTGCATTCCTGTGTTTCAACAAATATCCGGCGCAGGTCTTCATGGGAGATACCGGATCGTTTGCGCTTGGCGCGGCAATTACGGTGATTGCAGCAGCGTTGGATTTCCAGATTATGATTGCGATTACAGGCTTTATGTTCGCGCTATCGGCGGTGTCCGTCATCATTCAGGTGGGGTCGTTTAAGCTGCGGGGCAAGCGTGTGTTTAAAATGGCGCCGTTGCACCATCATTTTGAATTGAAGGGCGTGCCCGAAACGCGGGTGGTTTTGGGGTATGTCATTATTACAGTGATTTTATGCGCAATGTGCGTGTTGGGTGTGGGAATTACAGGGATGTAAGCGAACCGTTGCATCGAGGAGTGGCTGAGATGGACTATAAAGACAAAAAAGTGTTGGTGGTAGGCATGGCGCGCAGTGGGGCGGCGGCAACAAAGCTGCTCAATGATTTGGGTGCCGATGTTACTATTTACGACCTGAAGACAAAAGAGCAGTTGCCCGAGGATGTTTGTGCGATTCTGGAGGGGCTTCACTATCATGACATGTTGGGCAATGACCCGCTTGATATAATAGAGCAGATGGATGTTTTGGTGTTAAGCCCGGGTGTTCCGCTGGGGCTGCCCTTTATACAAAAGGCCTATGAGCTTGGCAAAAAAGTGATTGCCGAGATTGAATTGGGCTATTCTGCGTCAAAGGCTGATTTTATTGCCATTACGGGTACGAACGGGAAGACGACGACAACATCGCTTGTGGGTGAAATATTTAAAAATGCCGGCATCAAAACTTATGTGCTGGGGAATATTGGCGTGCCCATTACGCAGGAGGCGCTGCATACCAAGCCGGGGGATGTTGTGGTAGCGGAGACAGCGGCGCTTCAACTGGATACGATAGATGAATACAAACCCAAAGGCAGCGCGATATTGAACATTACGGAAGACCATATGGATCGCTATGGCAAGATGGAAAATTATATTGCTGCCAAGGCGAAGATATTTAAGAACCAGACACCAGGCGATTACTGTGTTTTGAATTACGACAATGAAATTGTGCGGAATTTGGCTGATCAGATAAAGGCAAAAGTATTTTGGTTTAGTACGCAGCACAAGCTGGATGAAGGAACATATGTGAAAAATGGGGATATCGTTTTTGCGCACGCAGGTAAAGAAACTAAGATATTGCCAGCGAACGAACTGAATATTCCCGGCAGGCATAACCTGGAGAATGCCCTTACGGCAACAGCGATTGCGTGTGTTTACGGTATAAAGCCTGAGGTGGTGGCGCATACGTTGCAAACGTTCAAGGGTGTGGAGCACAGGATAGAATTTGTAAGTGAAGTAAACGGCGTTACTTTTATCAACGACTCCAAAGGCACAAACCCGGACGCAACGCTGAATGCGGTAAATGCAATGGAAAAACCAACCATATTGATTTTAGGCGGCTATGACAAGCAGAGTGATTTCCGCGCGCTGTTTGAAGGGTTTACACCTTACATAAAGGCTGTGGTAGTATTGGGCGCCACGGCAAACAAAATCATCAGATCGGCGCAAGATGCGGGATATGAAAATTACATCCGCGCGACAGGATTTGAGGACGCGGTATTAAAGGCGTATAGTATGGCGGGTGAAGGTGAAGTTGTGCTGCTTTCTCCCGCGTGCGCTAGCTGGGATATGTTCAAGGATTTTGAAGAGCGCGGCGATGAGTTCAAAAGAATTGTGAGAGGACTGTAAGAATGCAAAAACGGTCAATTGATTATTCACTGCTGATTGTAACCCTTATGCTGGTCGCATACGGCTTGCTTATGGTGTTCAGTTCCAGTTATTATATGGCGCTTACCGACGCAAAAAATTATGGAAACGATGGCCTGGCGCTTTTTAAAAAACAGCTTGGCGGCGCAGCGTTGGGCATTGGCGCTATGATTTTATTCATGCTTGTGGACTATAAAAAGCTGATGAAGTTAAAATACGTGTTTTTAGCGATTGCAATTATATTTTTAATTCTTGTGCTTACACCGCTCGGGACAGAGCTAAACGGCGCGTCCAGATGGATCAGGGTCTTTAATATCAGTGTCCAGCCATTGGAGATTGCCAAATTCTCGGTGGTGATATTTACTGCGGCTACTATCTATGTAAACCGCAACAGGATGGATACATTGCGCTATGGTATCCTGCCCAATTTGATTGTGTTGGGCGTTGTATGTGGTTTGCTGTTGCTGCAACCTAACTTTTCCGGTGTAATCTTGCTTTGCGTGCTGGTGTTTATCATGATATTTGTGGGCGGCGCAAAAGGATGGCATCTTGGTGTGCTGGGCGGCGCGGGCGGGCTGGCCGGCTTCGCGGTTATGATGATGAAGGATTATCGAATTGACAGGCTCGTTACTTTCACAGATCCATGGTCTTATGCCAGTGATGGCGGATACCAGGTGATTCAGTCGTTATATGGAATTGGTGCGGGCGGTATTTTTGGCAGCGGAATTGGAAATGGAAGGCAAAAGTACTTATGGCTTCCATATGGCGAGTCCGACTATATTTTTTCCATCACAACAGAGGAGCTTGGGCTGATTGGCGCGATTGTGCTGATTGCCATGTTCATCTTCTTTGTTTATAGGGGCATCAAGATTGCGGCAACGGCTCCGGATTTATTTGGGACAATGCTGGCGACGGGTATCACGACAATTGTAGGCATTCAGGTGATCATTAATATTGGAGTGGTTACGGCAACAATACCGGCCACAGGTGTGCCGTTACCATTTGTCAGCTATGGTAATTCGTCCCTTGTTATTTTTATGGCGATGGTGGGGATATTACTTAATATATCCCGGCAGGCGCGCAGGATAGCTATGCCTGCCGCAAAGCCGCAAACACAAGCAGGGCAGAGTGAGGCGGTGCGCGGATGAAAAGGGGAAGCGGTGCTGGAAAAATTGTATTAATCGTTTTTATTGTTGCTATTGCCATAGCCGGATTACTCTATTTCGGATATGTTTTTTTCCAAGTGGAAGAGCTGGAGATTGTAGGCAACGGAAAATATACAGACGTATATATTGAAGGGCTGGCGGATATCCAGCCCAATACGCATATGACAAAGCTGGATGAAGAAGCGGTAAAGGAAAACATCGAGTCTAAGGAAGCGTATCTTGAAGTGATTTCTGTGGAGAAGAAGCTGCCAAAGACCCTTGTGATAGAGGTAGTGGAGCGGCAGCCAAGGGTGCTGATTGCACATGCGGGCACGTTTTTATTGACGGATGAAAAAGCAAATGTGCTGGAGATTTTCAATGCTATGCCAGAGGATCATTATCCGGTGGTAAAGGGATTTACAATTACGGCGGCAACACTGGGAAGGCAGATTACAACGGAGGATACGTTTAAAATAACCGTGCTGGGCGAGATTGTGACGGCGATGGATAACAAAAAGATGGCTAACCTGATTAGCGAGATTGACCTGTCCGATGTAAACAGCATTAGGATGACGGCAAGCAACGGGCTTTCCATCAAATTTGGGCAGGCAGATCATATTGCGGATAAAATGAGCTCTATCAATAGTATGTTGCCACGACTGGAAAAAGAAAACAGGACAACAGGCGAGCTAAATGTTTCAGGGGTTACCCCGGTGTATAAGAAGGACGAGTCTGAAATGCAGGGAGCAGGTTCCACAGGCCAAGGCCAGGATGCCGATCAAGCAGGTGACGGACAACAGGATGGCACCGTTGAAGATGGCGATACAGGAGATGGCCAGCAGGATGATACCAGTAGCGAAGAGGGGCAAACGCCTGATGAGGCCAGCGCAGAAGAGTAAAATGAAGGAAATGTTACGAAAATAATACGAATACAAGAAAAGTGTTTTATTTTCGCCTTTTGTGTGATATGATACTTAGGATAGATTGGTACTTGTTGTAATTAATTTGAGGTTTAGTAGATAGATGAGGGATAATAAAGCAATTATTGAATTTGGAACATCCAAGATTTCCTGCACTGTCGCAGAACGCAGGCAGCGTATGGGTCTTGAGGTTCTTGGTTGCAGCCAGATTGCTTATTCCGGTATAAAAAAATCAAATTGGGTAGACAATAACGAAGTGTATTATGCCTTGGAGCAGGTGCTGGAATCAGCCGAGAGGCAAGCCGGTTTCCGTATACGCAATGTGGAAGTGGGAATCCCCGGTTCTTTTATTAAGGTTGTAAACAAGCGCGCCCAGGTGGAGACAAAAGGACGTGTGACAGAGCGTGATGTTAATTTTCTTGCTGCAAAAACACAAAACTTTGAAATCGCGGATGACCTGACGCCAGTGCACGAATGGCCGGCGTGGTTTTTGCTTGATGATGGGAATGTTTATCTTGACCCTGTTAACGTATCCACAAAGAAATTACGGGGGTGCATGTCATATACACTGGCAAACCGGTTTTTCTTAAATGATGTTATTGGGTTGATGAAGCACTTGGGGATAAAGGTGGACAATTTTATACCCGAACCATTGGCCGAAGCGTTGTATTTAGTGCCGCAGGAGCGGCGGGATTCGCTTGCAGTTTTAGTTGATATAGGGTATTATACTACTAATGTGTCTATTATTTATGGGGATTCTATTTTGTATTTTCATACAATCCCTATGGGGGGCGGCAGTATCACCTCTGATATTGCCTATGTGATGAAGATAGATACGGATACTGCGGAGCAATTGAAGCGTAGGTATTCATTTGGGCTGGAGGAGAACAACAGCATATCGTATATGTACGCAAAAGATCCGGAAGGAAAGCTGCGTAAATACCCTTATGACCTAATAAAAGAGATCATTGATGCAAGGGTGGAGCACCTTATTTTATACATTACCAAGTTGCTTTCCAAGCCGGAAAAAAGCCTGGGGAAAAAGTTGGATATATTCCTTACAGGTGGCGGTATCGCTTATATGCGGGGAGCCAGCAGTTTTTACCGTTCCATCGCGGGGCGGACGCCCCTGCCCATAAAAGTAAACAGCGTAAAGCTGCAAACGCCGGAGCTTCACGCGGCATATGCAATGTTGCAGTTTGCGTATGACGGGGTGTTTGTGCAAAAGCCCCATATAAAAAGAAAAGGATTCTTTAGCAGATGATCTCAGGGAGAGAATAATTTATATATCTTTGGGGTGTAAGGAGGAGGACATATGTCGCTCGAATTTGATAACAATAGTGAAAATTTTGCAAAGATACGTGTATTTGGTGTGGGTGGCGCCGGAAACAACGCAATCAACCGCATGATAGAGTTTGGCGTAAAAGGCGCGGAGCTGATTGCGGTGAACACAGATAAGCAGGCGTTGTTTTTGTCAAAGGCAGACCAAAAGATACAGATTGGGGAAAAACTGACCAAAGGGCTTGGTTCGGGCGCAGACCCGACGATTGGCGGCAGGGCGGCGGAAGAAAGCCAGGATGAACTGGAGCAGACGGTAAAAGGCGCCGACCTTGTGTTTGTATCCTGCGGTTTGGGTGGCGGTACCGGAACCGGTGCGGCACCTGTAATTGCGGAAATCGCGCGGGAGAGTGGCGCGCTTACAATTGGTTTTGTCACAATGCCATTTTGGTTTGAAGGACACCCGCGTGCCAAGGTTGCAGAGGCTGGATTTGAAAAGCTAAAAGGCGTGGTGGATACGATTGTCACCATACCCAATGATAAATTGCTTAATACAGTAGGGAAGGAAACCCCCCTTGTGGATGCGTTTAAGGTTGCAGATGATGTGCTGCGGCAAGGGATTCAGGGCATCATAGAACTGATAGGCAAGCCTGCGCTTATAAACCTTGACTTTGCGGATGTGAAGAAGGTGATGACGCTACGCGGTGTGGCGCACATGGGTATTGGCATAGGCTACGGCGAGAATAAAACTATTGAAGCGGCGAAGCAGGCAATTAATAGCCCATTGCTGGAAACAACAATAGAAGGTGCACGTGGTATTATCTTCAATGTTACAGGCGACAGTTCCATTGCTATGCATGAGATTCAGGAAGCGGCGCGTATTATACAAGAAGGCGCCGATCCGGACGCTGATGTTTTCTTTGGTGTTTGCATTGACCCGACGCTGGAGGACGAAGTGCGGATTACTGTGATTGCGACAGGTTTTGAAAATCAGCCTGAAATAGTAAATCCCCCGGTAGCCAGTCCAGTGATTGAACGCCCGGTGGCAGAAGCTCCTAAGAAAAAACTGGAAGAAAAGCTTGAGTTTGCGGGCGAAAGCTCTATGGTGGAACCGACGGAAGTTGAGCCGCTGATGGCAACAAGGCCACAGCCAACGCAGCACCAGTCAAGAGAAAGTGCTCAGGAGCTTTCCGGCATTGGGGAAGCGGGCGAGGAGAAGCTGGATATGTTCAGTGATGAGGATTTGGAAATCCCGTCATTCCTTAAGAAAAAGCCGAGAAGGAACCGCTCCGAGTATTGATAGTTGTTATTACCTGAAAAACGTTGAGTCGTTCTTCGAAAATCACCAGATAGCAAAGAAGCACAAAATAGAGTCAGAATTACAAAGGTTAGTCTTATCGGGCTAGCCTTTTTTTGTTGGATTACACATCCCAAACAATAGATGCGGAATAGCAGACTCTCGTTATGGATTCTTATTTGAGGATGCTATACAAAAAAAATTACATATCGACAAAAGTGCAGAAAATCCGCTTTGTTATGCGGTGTTTTAGATGTTAACTTTTTATGAATAAAGCTTTACATATAATAGCAATGGAGTATAATATAGTTAAAGGTCAAAGAAAGTCAAAGATAGGAGTGCGGAGCATGTCGGTGTTAAGTGACCACATAGAAACTTTTATAAAAGAGATGCTTGCGGAAGAAGACGGCACCACGGATTTGCAGCGAAACGAGCTGGCGCAGAAATTCAACTGCGCGCCGTCGCAGATCAATTATGTCCTGACTACGCGGTTTTCGCCCAGCAGGGGCTATATTATACAATCAAGGCGCGGCGGCGGCGGGTATATCCGTGTAATCAGGCTTGATCTTGACAGGTCGGATTATATTACAGAGTTGATAGAGTCAGAGCTTGTGGGCGGCATCAACCTGCGGCAGGCGAATGAGCTGATCGAAGGGCTTTATCAAATAGGCTTTATTGATGCGAAAACGCGAGTGATAATGCGTGCTGCGATTTCAGACCGGGCACTGCCCATAGTGGAGGGATTAAGAAATGAACTTAGGGCAACAATCTTGAAAGAAATGCTGGTGCAGATAATTTAATTTGGAAATTGAGAATTAATAATTTATAAGAATGGAACCGGGAGGTAAAAACAATGTTATGTGATAAATGTAAAAAGAATGAAGCGAATGTACATGTGAGCAGGTATATCAATGGTGCGATGTATGAACAGAACCTTTGCGCGGAATGCGCAGGATTGTCAGGTGATGTGTTCAGTGGCTTTGGAGATATGTTTGGCGGGATACGCGAGATGGCAATGATGAACGCAATGCGTGGTATGGTGCCGGAAGCATTGGGGCAAGGACGTGACACAATGGATTTTGAAGCGCTGGGGCTGAAGCTGCCCGTGATGGGACAGGAAGAGCAAAAACACGTAGAAGCGGAAGAGCCGCAAAATCGGCAAGAAGAAAAGACTCTGGAAGGACTTAGAGCGCAGCTTGCACAGGCTGTAGAGGCACAGGAGTTTGAAAAAGCCGCAACCCTGCGTGATGAGATTTATTTTATGGAAAAAGAAAAGGAAAGAGAATAAACAGGCGCGAGGGTTAGAGTTTAGAACCCTGCTAAATGTTTACAATAGAGTTAAATATAACTTATTTAGAGGTGTATATATATGATGAACAATATGTCTAGATTTACTTCGGGCGCGCAGCAGGCGGTTAACGAAGCAGCTCGTGTTGCAGCGGGCTTGAGCGAAAAATATGTGGGCACAGAGCATTTGCTCATGGGTCTTATTTTAGAGGGCGGCCCAGCCGCGGATATTCTTGCGAAGCAGAATATTAATGAGGAAAAAGCACAAGAATATATTGAATCCGTTGCAACAAGCCGTGGATATGGCGGCGGGCAGGTGATTGGCTATACGCCGCGCACCAAGAAAATAATTGAAATGAGCGTTGCGATAGCGCGCCAATTGGGTCACAGCTATATAGGTGTGGAGCACATGCTTCTGGCAATCCTCAATGAGAGGGAAAGCATGGGTTACCGCCTGCTACGTGACCTTGGGGCAGACCTTGCGGTGATGCAGGATGAGATTCTTGCACTGGGCGAGAGTGGCGGCAAAACAGAGAAGAAAGCGCAATCGGGTACGCCCAAGCTGGATAAGTTTGGCGTTGATTTGACGAAGGCTGCGAAGGAAGGCACGCTTGACCCGGTAATCGGCAGGGCAGAGGAGATTGAAAGGATCATCCAGATATTGATTCGCCGTACAAAAAACAACCCAGTCTTGATTGGCGAACCGGGCGTTGGCAAATCGGCGATAGCGGAAGGGCTGGCAGAGCGTGTGATTGACGGGCGTGTGCCGGATATGCTCAAGGGCAAACGGGTTATCATGCTCGACCTTGCCGGTATGCTGGCAGGCTCCAAGTTCCGTGGCGAGTTTGAGGAAAGATTAAAAGATGCGCTTGATGAACTGAAAAAAGACGGTAATGTTGTGCTGTTTATAGATGAACTGCATACCCTCGTGGGCGCAGGCGCTGCGGAAGGAGCGATGGACGCGGCCAATATACTGAAGCCCATGCTGGCGCGTGGTGAAATACAGGTGATTGGCGCAACGACAATAGACGAATACCGCAAGTATATTGAAAAAGACGCGGCGCTTGAGCGAAGGTTCCAGCCGGTGAATGTGGGCGAGCCTTCCCAAGAGGAAGCACTGGAAATATTGGAGGGCTTGCGAGACAGGTACGAGGCACATCATAAGGTGCAGATTACAGATGAGGCGTTAAAGGCGGCGGTCGATCTTTCCACACGGTATATCATGGACCGGTTTTTGCCGGACAAGGCGATTGACCTGATTGACGAAGCGGCCTCCAAGGTGAGGATTAATATGTTCACCTCTCCGCCAGACATCAAAGACCTGGAAGAAAAGCTGGAAAAGGTGTGCCAGGAAAAAGACCAGGCAGTGAACCATCAGCAGTTTGAGCAGGCGGCTCAGCTTAGGGATGAAGCGGCGGCGATTGAAAAAGAGATCAAGGAGCAAACAGAGAAGTGGCAAAAAGAGGTCGCGAAGCAGACAGGCTATGTAACGGAAGAAGATATTGCGCAGATTGTGGCCAGTTGGACACATGTACCCGTGAGTAAGTTGACGGAGGATGAGAGCCAGAAGTTGCTGCATCTGGAGGAAATGCTGCATGAACGCGTGATAGGGCAGGATGAGGCTGTGAAAGCAGTTGCAAAGGCTATTCGCCGGGCGCGTGCAGGGTTGAAAGACCCGAACAGGCCGATTGGTTCGTTTGTTTTCCTTGGACCGACAGGTGTGGGAAAGACAGAGCTGACAAAAGCACTGGCGGCATCCATGTTTGGTGATGAGAATGCCATGATCAGGCTGGATATGTCTGAGTATATGGAAAAGCACGCGGTGTCTAAAATGATCGGTTCGCCTCCCGGCTATGTCGGTTATGAAGAAGGCGGCCAGCTTACCCAGGCGGTGCGTACAAGGCCGTACTCGGTGATATTGCTGGATGAAATAGAAAAAGCGCACCCGGATGTGTTCAATATCCTACTGCAAGTATTGGAGGATGGCAGGCTGACAGACGGCAAAGGCCGCACGGTGGATTTCAAAAACACAGTGATCATCATGACGTCCAACGTGGGCGCGCATGATATTGCGACAAATAAAATTGGCTTCGGCTCGTCGGACAAAGAGACATCGCAGGAAAAACAGCATGAGTATGACGAGATGAAGGAAAAGATGATGGAAGCCTTAAAGCACACCTTCCGCCCAGAGTTCATCAATAGGGTGGACGATATCATCGTGTTCCACAAGCTGACAGAGGACGATACGCAGCAGATTGCGGAGCTGATGCTGGGTAGCGTAACAAAGCGCTTGCATGAGCGGGATATAGACCTTACCTTCACAAAGGATGCCGCAAAGCTGATGGCAAAGGATGGCATGAGCGACACCTATGGCGCGCGACCGCTTCGTCGGATGATACAGCAGACAGTGGAGGATAAGCTATCAGAGGAAATCCTTTCGGGAAAGATACAGATTGGAGACAAGGTGAAGATGTATGTCTCGAATGGAGATGTCGCTTTCAAAAAGGAATAATAAAAGAAACACGACAGGCGGGCATGAATAATCATGTCCGTTTTTCTATTATACGCGGGCTGACTGGCAGGGATGCAAAAGGAGCTGCAAACATAAAAAAGAAAAGTGGTGAATCCACTCGGGCGATATTGCATTTAAAAGTGAAAATTGATATAATGGTAAAAATCATCATTCATGCGCGCCCGCACACCTGAGGGCGTCCGTGCCCGACTGGCACATCGCGCGTATGTTATCGGGATGCTACGCAATGAAAAGTGCGGCAGGGTATAGGTGCTTTGCCGCGCTTGTGTTATAATAGTAGCCAAATATGTTTATCGTTGGCCGGCGCTTTGCCGGTAAGAAAGGCGCTTAGAGGATGGAAGCAGGGTTTGTGATTTATATTGTGATGGGTGCTGCTGTCGCGTTTGGGGTTGCGCTCGCCATCACGCCCCTTGTGCGCAAGCTTTCCATCAAGATCGGCGCTGTAGATGTTCCGAGGGACGGCAGACGTATGCACAGCAAGCCAGTACCTACCATGGGGGGGCTTGCTATTTTTGTTGCCTTTGCGGTGAGCATGCTGATTTTTGTACCGCTGGAACGAACATATGCCGCAATGCTTTTGGGGGCGCTGATTATCACGTTGACGGGAGTATTGGACGATGTGTATGGCCTGCGGTGGTGGATGAAGGTTTTGGGCCAGGTGGGCGCGGCGTTGGTTGTTGCGCTGAACGGAATCAGGATTAGCGAGCTGGCAAACGGGGACATCCAATTTGGTGTGTGGGCTGTGCCCGTCACAGTATTGTGGATTGTAGCCATAACGAACGCAATTAACCTGCTGGATGGGCTGGATGGGTTGGCATGTGGTATTATGGCAATTTCCTGCGTGTCTCTTTTAATTGTTTCGTCCTTTTATATTGAACCGCAATACGTGTATGTAATGGTGATAATTGCGGTGCTTGCAGGCTCCTGCTTTGGTTTTTTACCCTACAACCTGAACCCGGCGAAAATATTTATGGGCGACACAGGAGCAATGTTTATTGGCTACACATTTTCTGTCATCGCCATACAAGGTTTTTTCAAGCTGAACGCGCTAGTGTCATTTGGTGTCCCTTTTTTGGTGCTGGGGCTACCCATATTGGACACGCTTTTGGCAATTGTACGCCGTGCGTTAAAAGGGCAGCATTTTTTTCAGCCGGACAGAAAGCATATGCACCATAAGCTGATGGAATGGGGATTTAACCAGAAACAAACAGTGGGGATTATGTATGTCATTTCGGCAGCGCTGGGGGTGGCGGCTGTGTTGTTCGCAAAAAGGTATTTCCTGGCCTTTGCCATCGTGTTAATCGCTGCGCTGGGCATAGGTGTTGTTGTGATACGGCTGCAAACCAATAAAATAGCGAGGGAAAAAGAAGCGGCAGAACAAGCCGCGGGCAGCGGAGCAGATCAAGTGCAGGGAGAGAAACAGCATGAAGGGGAATGAAAGTAAAACCCAGCTTAGGGGAAAAGAAACGGTCTTTAAGGATGACGTTTGCATTATGCTGCGGGGAGAGATAGACTCTCTGATGGCGCGCGCGGTGATTACCTGTGCCTATGCAAAGCAATATGGCCATACGGATATCATCAGCGGTACAGAAGACGTGGTGCGTGTGTTGCGGGAGATCACCCGGAGCGAGGCGCTTGGCGAGCCGTGTGAGGCGGGCGAAATATTGGGTATGGATTTTGAAGAATTGAGGACGGTGTCGCAGCATCCAAAATCCGAGCTTGGCGCTGAGCATTATTTCCCGGACGAAAACACAGATATGATGACGGCAATGCTTAATATGCTGCGTGCGGATGTTCGCCGGGCAGAGCGGCAGTGTGTGGAGGCGATGGACGAACATCCGGCTGCGGCAAGTATGCAGATTGTGTTAAACAGGCTGTCATCCGCGGTTTATATATTGATGCTGGAGAGCAGGATGCATTACGATTGAACAAAATTATTTTTGACATAATAGTAAAATTTTAAAGAGAAGAAAGAGAGGAAACCATATGAAGCAGATTAGAGAAGGGTTGACATTCGACGATGTATTGCTTGTTCCTAAAAAGAGCAGGGTAGTTCCAAATGAAATCGATGTGGCGACCAGCATTACCCCTAAGATAAAGCTGAATATCCCACTCATGAGCGCGGCAATGGATACGGTGACAGAAAGCGACCTTGCGATTGCGATTGCGCGCGAGGGTGGCATGGGTATCATTCATAAGAACATGAGCATCGAAATGCAGGCTGAGCAGGTGGATAGGGTAAAGCGCAGTGAGCACGGCGTGATCACTGACCCGTTTTCGCTGTCGCCGGACGCAAAGGTGTCGGATGCGGATGCACTGATGGGTAGGTATAAAATCTCCGGTGTTCCCATTGTGGAGCCGAATGGCACACTTATTGGCATTATCACAAACCGTGATATGCGTTTTGAGACGGATTATACAAAAAAAGTTTCTGAAGTGATGACGAGTGAGAACCTTGTGACAGCGCCAATGGGGACGACGCTGGACCAGGCGCAGCAGATTCTGAGCAAATATAAAATTGAAAAGCTTCCGCTTGTGGATGACAATGGCAAGCTGATGGGGCTGATTACAATAAAGGACATTGAAAAATCAATCCAATACCCGTTATCCGCGAAGGATTCCAACGGCAGACTGCTTGTGGGGGCTGCCGTGGGCACCAGCCGCGACACACTGGAGCGCGTGGAGGCGCTTGTGAACGCGAAAGTAGATGTGATTGGTGTGGATACGGCACATGGGCAATCTATGTTCGTGCTGAAGAAAGTAGAAGAGATTAAAAATAAATTCCCGGATGTGGAGCTGATAGCAGGCAATATCGCAACAAAAGAAGCCGTGCGCGACCTTATCTCGGCAGGTGCGGATTGCGTAAAGGTTGGAATAGGTCCGGGTTCTATCTGTACAACGCGCGTGGTGGCGGGCATTGGCGTGCCACAGCTTACCGCAGTGATGGATTGTGCGGAAGAAGCAGATAAAAGTGGAGTCAAGATTATTGCGGACGGCGGTATTAAATATAGCGGCGATATTACAAAGGCGCTTGCCGGCGGCGCTGCGGCGGTCATGATTGGTAGCCTGCTTGCAGGCACAAAGGAAAGCCCGGGAGAATCGGAGATATTCCAGGGCAGGAGCTTTAAGGTATACCGTGGCATGGGTTCTATTGCCGCAATGCAAAAGGGAAGCGCCGACCGTTACTTCCAGGAGGAAGCGGGCAAGCTGGTTCCGGAAGGCGTGGAAGGCCGAGTGCCATACAAAGGGCCGCTTGCGGACACGACCTACCAGATGGTAGGCGGTATTAAATCCGGTATGGGGTATTGCGGTGCGGCGAATATACCAGAGCTGCAAAAGAATGCGGAGTTCATCAAAATCACGAATGCCGGGCTGCAGGAAAGCCATCCGCATGACATCAATATTACAAAGGAATCACCCAATTACAGTGTGAAATTGTAAAAAAATGGGGGAGTATATGCTATGAAGCAGGAGCATACCAGTGTGCTTGCCACGAATCTGGATGATATGTCAGGCGAGGAGATAAGCTATTTGCTTGAGTTGATGATGGACAAAGGCGCAGTAGACGCTTGGGCGGCGCCGGTGATGACGGGCAGGCATAATCCTGCGTACCGGGTTTGTGTCCAGTGCAAGAAAGAAGATACGGCGCGGCTGGGGGAGCTGTTGCTCCTCAATTCCACTGCGGTATCGGTGACGCTGGAGGTAAGGCATAGGCTGATGCTGGATGAAGAGGTGGTATATCTCGAAACATCGCTTGGCATGGTGCGTATTGCCAGGGCAGGTGCGGGAAGGCACATTGTGCATGAAGACTTGGCGCGTATTGCCAAAAAGCATGGAATAAGTATTGCTGCTGCAAAAGAGAAAATACTGGAGGAAATCGATTTATGAGGGAAATGGTAGTGGTGCTGGACTTTGGGGGCCAGTATAACCAACTCATAGCACGGCGTGTGAGGGATGCGCATGTGTATGCGGAATTATTGCCTTACCATACAAGCTTGGAGAAGATTAGGGAAAAGAAACCGATTGGGATTATATTGACTGGCGGCCCAAGGAGTGTATACGAAGAGGATGCGCCAAAGTGTGATAATGGAATCTTTGAATTGGGTGTTCCGGTGCTGGGCATCTGTTATGGCAGCTATCTTGCTGCAGATTATGTGGGTGGCGAGGTATTGCGCGCGCCGTCGGGCGAATATGGCAAAGCGGAAACAGAATATGACGTATCAAGCATATTGTTTGACGGCATAAATAAAAAAGCAATAAGCTGGATGAGTCATTCGGATTACATTGGCAGTGTGCCGGCGGACAGTAAGGTGCTTGCGACAACGGACACATGTCCAGTGGCTGCGTTCAGCAATGAGCAGAAGAACATATACGGTGTGCAGTTTCACCCAGAAGTGCAGCATACACAAGGCGGGCAAGAAATACTGAAAAATTTCCTGTATAAGATTTGTGGCGCAAAAGGCGACTGGACGATGAAGAACTATGCACAGGAAGCAATAGAAACCATTCGCAAGCAGGTGGGGGATAAGAAGGTGCTGCTGGCGCTTTCCGGCGGTGTGGACAGCTCTGTGTGCGCCGTGTTGCTGCACAAGGCGATAGGGCAAAACCTTACTTGTGTGTTTGTGAATACCGGGCTGATGCGAAAGTTTGAGCCGGAAGAAGTGGAGAAGGTATTTACAGACCAGTTTAAGATGAACCTTGTCCATGTAGATGCAGAGCAACGTTTTTTAGAGAAACTTGCTGGTGTTGTGGAGCCGGAGAAAAAACGCAAGATTATTGGCGAAGAGTTTATTCGTGTGTTTGAGGACGAGGCGAAGAAAATTGGAAAGGTGAATTTTCTTGCGCAGGGTACTATTTATCCAGATGTGGTGGAGAGTGGCGTGGGCGATGCAGCGCTGATTAAAAGCCACCATAATGTGGGCGGGCTGCCTGACCATGTTGATTTTGATGAGATTATAGAGCCTTTGCGCGAGTTGTTTAAGGATGAAGTTCGTGAGTTGGGCGAAGAAATTGGCTTGCCACACCATATGGTATGGCGCCAGCCATTCCCCGGGCCGGGTCTTGCCATCCGCATCATAGGCGAGGTAACAAAACCTAAGCTGGATTTGCTTCGCGATGTGGATTTCATTTTCCGTGATGAAATTGCCAAGGCAGGTTTAGATGAAAAAATATGGCAATATTTCGCAGTGCTGACGGATATGCGAAGTGTAGGAGTGATGGGTGATGAGCGAACCTACGATTACACAGTGGCCTTGCGCGGCGTTACATCTATCGATGCGATGACGGCCGACTGGGCGCGTATCCCTTATGAGACACTTGAAGTTATTAGCAACCGCATCATCAATGAGGTGCCGCACATCAACAGGCTGGTGTATGACATCACGTCCAAGCCCCCCGCTACCATCGAGTGGGAATAATTTGAGAAGTAGCGCTATGCCTTTAGAATAGCGGATTTCTCAAAGTCGAATCGGGCTTCTGGCAACGATTTGGCAACACATATTGTATCAACCATATAAATAATAAGAGCTAACTGATGAAAGAAAATCGGTTAGCTCTTTTTGTTTGTATAAATGGAGAAAGGAAAAACGCTCATGAGGATATATTTATTCTCTATCACGAGAAACTTTTGCTTCAGGATATTTATAACGCCATTCGTCATACTCGTCTGTCGTGATTTCGCCATCCTGGAGTTTTTCCGATTCCTTCAACCAAGAATTAAGCATATCAAACATGGTACGGTATGCAGGATTATCCCTATCAAGAGTAAGACACAGGGTACCATCAAGCTGGGATATTTTGAGACCATACATATCTTCAAGTGCGAACAGAGTGTGCATCAAGCCATTATAGGTATCTATATCAGGGACTGTAAGTGCCTGAGGGCTGACGTCCAAAGTACGTGCGAGATCGTCAGTAAGCTTTTCCTTTGGCGTTCTTGTGCCGGATTCATATTGCGCCATGCGCACGTCGGCGGTCTTTTCATCGAAACCAACCGTCATACCAAGCCATTTTTGTGTCATGCCGCGAAGATTACGAAAAAACTTAATTCTATCCCCAATAGCCATAATAAACTCCAATCATTTGTAATGCATATAGGAAATATAGCATATATGTTTAGTGAAGTCAATATAAACTAAACAAAAAAGTTAAATATTCACTTGACATAAACAAATATGCTTAGTATAATTAGCTAAACATATTTGTTTAATAAAACTAAATGACCGTCCTCGTAGATATCTTTTGGGGAAGTAGGCCAAGACCGCATAGCGAGCCTACCAAGAAAGAGAAAACGGCACAGCGCCAAGCAAGGTTGCCTGCCAGGAAACTACAGGGGTAGAACGGCAATGAGTAAACAGGAGGATTGAAATGAAAGATTTATTTATGAAAGTAGATGAAGTAGCAAAAGTGTTGGGTGTATCCAAATCATACGCATACAAGCTGGTACATAAACTAAATGGGGAGCTCGGAGAAAAGGGGTACTTGACAGTTGCAGGCAGGGTGAGCACGAAATATTTTTTGGAAAAGGTATGTTACGGACAAAGCGAAAAAACGATGAAGGGAAGTGAATAAATGGCGGTCTACAAAGAACAAGGTGGAAAATGGCGAGTTATCTATCGTTATACGGACTGGACAGGAATGCGTAAACAGACAAGCAAGCGCGGCTTTACAACCAAACGCGAGGCACAGGCGTGGGAACGGGAGCAGCTTCAAAAAAGCAATGCGGACTTGGATATGACGTTTAAAAGTTTTGTTGAAATTTATACTGCCGATATGCAAAGCCGCGTTAGGGAGAATACCTGGGAAACGAAGGAACATATTATAAGAACAAAACTAATGCCATATTTTGGTGAGCATAAGATGTGTGAGATTCGGACAAACGAAGTCATTGCCTTGCAAAATGAAATGATCAATTATCGAGATAAAAACGATAAGGCATATTCGCCGGTCTATCTTAAAACACTTCACAATCAACTAAGCGCGATTTTAAACCACGCTGTTAATTACTATGGGCTAAACTCCAATCCGGCAGCTAAGGTTGGAAATATGGGAAAAGCAAAGAATAAGGAAATGCAGTTCTGGACAAAAGAAGAATATCTTAAATTTGCAGATGCCATGATGGACAAGCCGATTTCATTTTATGCGTTTGAGATGCTCTATTGGTGCGGAATCCGGGAAGGGGAATTGTTGGCATTAACGCCTGCCGATTTCGATTTTGAGAAGGGTACGGTTTCCATTACAAAATCATATCAGCGGCTGAAGGGTAGGGATGTGATTACAGAGCCCAAAACACCCAAAAGTGTTCGTATCATAAAAATGCCGAAATTCTTATGTGAAGAAATGCAGGAGTATATTGACTCGTTGTATGGTGTTGAGCCGGAGGACAGAATATTCACTATTACGAAGCACTATTTGCACAATGAGATGGATAGGGGAGCAAAGGACACTGGGGTAAGGCGTATTAGAATCCATGATGTGCGACATTCTCATGTATCACTTTTGATTGATATGGGGTTTTCCGCTATTGCGATTGCTGATAGGGTCGGGCATGAGAGCATTGACGTGACATATAATTATGCGCATTTATTCCCGTCCAGGCAATCGGAGATGGCGGACAGGCTGGATATGGAAAGGGGAGAGTGATATGTCTGTAAAAAGGTGTGACACTAGAAATCGTTGGAGAAACAAAACAATTGCTTTCAGGATGTCGCCAGAGGAAGCGGATCAGCTAGATAAATTCGTAAGATTATCTGGACTAACGAAGCAGGACTATTTGATCTGTCGTACGCTTCAGCGTGATGTGGTTGTGCATGGCAATCCGCGAGTTCATAAAGCATTGCGTAACCAGCTTGCAGATGTTTTAGAAGAGTTGAGACGTATCCAAACATTGGGATCAGAAGATGATGAACTGCTGGAAATGGTTGCATATAGCTTGAGTATTATTCGGGATATGCAAAATCAATCGGATTGAATAATTTTTTTTCAAAGTCATTTTGGGACAATCGCAGATGTTCCAAAAGGTAGCAAGGATCGCAAAAGTATATACTTTTGCCTTGTTGGGGAGAATCCCCAAACCCCAAGCGCCTGTTGGCGCTAAATATATTTGAATGAAAGGTGAATAAATATGTTGAAACGTAATAACCAAGTTCTTTTCAAATTGGATGAATCAGAGTATTTTCGGTTGCGCAGAAATGCTCAGCAAGCTGGAAACTCACTTTCTGCATACATACGCCGATGTTGCTTCAGCGAAGAAAAAGTAGTTGTGATAGACCGTCGTGTGATAAGAGATGTTTACAGGGAAATGAATAGCATTGGCAAAAATCTGAATCAGATTGCACGTATTGCAAATATAGACAGACGGATTTCACCGGAGAGTCTGGATCGTGTAGAAGCAATGTTGGAGGAGATATGGCGGGTGGTGGATAAACAACTAGGCGGAATCAGAAAGAGTTGAGTAGAAGCGGTGACATGAAGAATATACTATGCTACAATAAACATACGCCTGAGTTTTTGCTTAAAATTAGCATGATTGTTTGCTATAATAAAACTTAATGTTTAGAATGTTATTTATTCACGAATGTGAGGAATAAAATATTATGAAATTGGCTTTAAAGAATATAGGGAAAATTAAAGAAGCATCTGTTGAATTAAATGGTATTACAGTAATTGCTGGTGAAAATAATACTGGAAAAAGCACTGTTGGAAAAGTGCTTTATAGTGTATTTAATAATTACTATAAATTGGAAGATCAGATACGAAAAGAACGCGAAGAGACAATCGAATCCATACTTAGTACGCTATATCGGAATGTTACAAAACGGATGACAAGTAGGGTAGACACAGAAGAGATTGCTCAGAATATTGTTAGCGATTCTGAAAACTTGTTAAACAACAAAGATGTATTAAGAAAGCAGATAATCGAGGCGATCGTGCAAGATGACGAAAATTTTGAAAAGTATGTGAACTCTGAAACAAAAGACAATGAAAAGTTCTTTTCAAATGCTATTGAAAGAGTTTTAAATGTTATACAGATTTCAGATGCTGAGATTTTCAAATCAATTTTATCAAAAAAGTTTGAAGCTGAGTTTAACGGTCAGATTAATAATATATTCTCTGAAGATGAGGGAGAAGTTAACCTCTATATTAAAAATGAATGCGTTACCATATCTATCTATGATGATGAAGTAATTTCTTTCTCAAACTTTTTTCATCTCGAGACAGAAGTTATCTATATAGATGACCCATTTGTTTTGGATGAACAAGGTATTTATACTTTTATTAGAAGATATGGTAGGTATGTTGATCATCGAACGCATTTACGATCAAAGCTTTTTCTCAATGAATCCGATAATAGTATCATAAACGAAATTATGGTCAATGATAAATTGGAAAGTATTTATGAAAAAATCAATTCGATTTGTGATGGGGAAATAGTCAGGAGCAAAAGAGCAAGTTTTGGATATAAAAAGCTGGGGACAGATAAAGTGTTGAGTATTAAGAATGTATCCACAGGCTTAAAGACTTTTGTTATTTTAAAAATGCTTTTGCAGAATGGCACTTTAGAAGAAAACGGAACAATAGTGTTAGATGAGCCAGAAATACATTTACACCCAGAATGGCAGCTCTTATTTGCGGAACTTATTGTACTTATCCATAAAGAGTTTAATATGCATATTCTGCTCAATACGCATAGCCCATATTTTTTAAATGCAATTGAGGTATACTCTGCAAAATACGAAATTGCAGATAGATGTAAATACTACATGGCAACGCTAGAAGATGATATAGCGATGATACAAGATGTATCAGGAAGTATTGATATGATTTATAAGAAGTTGGCGCGGCCCTTACAAACTCTAGAAAATGAGAGGTATGGGCACAATGATTAGAATAGAAGATTATCCCATACTTCAAGAGAATATAACTACTTTAAAGGAAACATCAAAAGACAACCACGATGGGGAAGAGTGTTTTATGACAGATTCCGTGATATCTGTTATTGATTTTGATGCAGTAAAAGATGAATATGTTAGGCCGTTAGGAATGCATCAAGTGCCAAAATCTAATGATGCTTTAGTAATTGATGCAAGTGGAAAGGCTACTTTCATTGAATTCAAAAACGGACGCATGAACGATGCTAAAAAGTATGAAGTTCGAAAGAAAATTCTCGATAGTATGTTAATTTTTACGGACTTAATTGAAAAAGGAATAACCCATACCAGAACTCAATTGGATTATATATTGGTATATAATGAAAATGCAAACGACATTGTTGATGACTCTGAGCCGGAGGTAGAAAACCAATTATCTGAATCGCGAGATGAAATTGCAAAGAAATTAATGGGGCTCGGAAAAGAAAAGTATGTAAAATTTGGGTTGGAGATGTTTGAAAGGTATTGCTTTCAAAATGTTTACACCTATACGAAGGAAGAGTTTGAAGAGAATTTTGTACAAAAGATTGCTGGCAACTAAGTTGTATTTCATATAACATAGTGAATATTAATGCCAGACTCTGCGTTGGCAACAAAATGGCAACAAAAAATCAGATAGCCCTTAAGGTATGGGTAACTGGTGCAATATAAATACCACAAGCAATATTGCCTAAACAATTATGTTTAACAACTGTTTATTGGGATCGAGTGGGAGTGAGTTTAATCACTAATTTATTGATGTGCTTGCTGAAAATGGTGAATGTAACAAATAAATTAGTGAACAGGGCTCTTGGGTGAAATTGATATGAATAAACAAAAAATAGGTGAGTTGGTGACCGCCTATTTTTTGTTTTGGGACATTATCCACATCCTATAGAAGCGGAACAAGAGTATATCAATAATAGTAAATATAATGAGAATCTTAAGTCATTTCTTTCTGTTGCCTATTCGTTTTTTTGATGAGACGAAAACCAGTAGCACACCTGCCGCGCACAAAAGCATTGTGAGGTAAACCCGGATATCTTGGCGGTCATCAGTGGGGGGGACATTCTGTACTGTTTTTGATTCCGCCGCTGGCGGATCGGGTTCTGGATTCCGGGAAGGCACAGCCCCGCTGCGTACAATATCAAAAACAACTTGTGCAGATTTTGTTCCGTCATCCGTACTTATTGCTGTAGCAACTACCCGGCCTTCCTGTTTGGGGATGAACAACAACGTTTGCTCTCCACTCACGCTTGTCTTGTTTTGGATATCTAAGTCGTTGATATCGCCCGAAAAATGCCAGTAAACGCTTCCGCTCCCGCCGTTTTGGGTTACTGTTGCTGTGGCATAGCCACCCTCGTTTTCATCAAGGTTGATCTGCCGCTGTATTGTATTTGCGGATATGTTTACGCCCGTATCAAACCCACTTGCCGATTTTAAAAGGCCGCTTTCTGTACTTCCCATTGTTGCAAATGTCCAGCAGGTGGGCGGGCTTCCCTGGTTTTTTACAGAGGTTACGGCACCGATATTCCGCAAATTAAATGCTGCGGGTAGATTGTCTGACACCTGTGCGCGTGTCCCAGCCACAAAGCTTTCGGCCGGTAATGCTGCTTCCATAGGCAGGCTTGCAGCCATGCTTTCAAGGACGTTACCACTGTTGATGGTTTCTTCGGTTACAATTGTGTTGTCTGGTGCGCTTTTATCATACGCATATGCCTTGATGCAATTATTTGCGTCAAGTTCATCTGAAATATCGCGCCATGTTGCTCCGTCAAAGCTTAAAAAGCTTTGCCCGGGTTTTGCTGTTGCTTGTGATGTGTAGCCATTCACCGTCTGTTCCAGCGCAGCTGTAATTTCTGTTCCGCTCAAATTCTTTTGACATACCGTCACAGAAAATTCAGTTCCTTTTTTTAGCATGATTTCTGCCTGCAAGTCAACAGTATAGTATCCTGCATACTGGTTTATACCGCTGGCAGCTAATGTTAACCCATCCCCGGTGTCCACGTAAACATCATATTCCTGATCCATTCCCATGGCATAAAAGGAAACCGATTTTAACAGTTGGTCAGAGGAAGCCGAAAACACATTTTTTGCCCATATCTCTTTTCCACTTACCGGCTCATTTTTGTGCAAAAAACCAGTGTAGCCATATGGATCGTGCATATACAGAACATTTACATCACTTCTTGTTGGCTCGGCAATTACTGCAGACGCGAGGTTGTTGGAAAAATATGCGCTGCAGTAGGAAATATAGAAATATCCGTTTTCGCCTGTTGTCTCCCCATAACTGTTTTTGGCAATAAACGCACCGTCATACATTGGTTCGTAATCTTGGCCGTCAATTGTGACGCGGAACTTTTCTTTGGGGATGTTGTTGTCCCAGCCGACTACAGTTATAGCATGCCCGCTTGCCTTTCGCGTTGGGATGGGTACCTGACTGAACAGCAAGATCCTTATGTTTTATACTATGATGACGAATACGATTTTGTG
>JAJDHD010000019.1 GCA_030266015.1 Christensenellaceae bacterium OttesenSCG-928-K19
TTGTTAAATATACGAGGTTCCGGAACGGATCCTTTTTTCTTCCCTAAAGGCCAGGCTGCCGCACTTGCACCTTGTATGCGCATCGTGATAAACTGCCCCGCATTGAGTGCAAATAAAATCATACCCTTCTTTGCCAACTGTTTTTGTCTTTCCGCCCGCTACATGCTCCAGTTCTTCAGCAGATAAGGTGTCGTTTGCTGTCGTGTTATGGCCGCTGTTCTTTTTCATATCGGATGCATCCTTTTCGTCATAGATAGTTGGTAACGTGTCCATCGTTTAGCTTTCAAGATTATAAAATCCTTAGCAATGTTAGGAGTATGCCTTTTATGTCATCCCATGTAATGGAACCACCGGAGACCTTCTCCAAATCGGCATCTTTGAGTTCGCCGCTCACTGTATCGTGAGTCATTAGATCAAACTCCTCTGCCGTTAACTCAATCCCGTGATCAGCAAATACTTTTAATACGGCTTCCGTTCCATTTGCTTTTTCAAGCTGATCGCGAAATGATGTGTTCTTTATTAGTTCATTCATTTGGTCTTTTCCTAAGCTGGTTTTCATCGTCGCACTCCTCCTGGATATGATTTATTATACTATTATACGAGGAAAGATTGGAAAGCATCTCCTTATTTTACGAAGATGAAAGAAAAACATCGCGTAAAAATCTTTCATTCCTTATGTGCGGTTATCCTGCCGGTATCAATGCTTCGCTTACTTTCTGCAGTGCCGATTCGCTTGCCCCGGATTTCATATATATAGAGTAAGAGCATCCGGTCAGCGTATCGTACCATGCGGAGATACCGTCGCCATCTGCGTTGTACGCAATATGATACCCGTAATCGCTAAACATCATATCTTTTTCCTCTTCCATTGTAGTGTATACGCCGGAAATATCCTCAAGCGTTTCTGTCTTTTGAATGCGCTCGGTATACTCCACTCCGTCCAAAGTAAAATCGGCCTGCGCTATTTCATCAGAGATAATGGAATAACGAACGTTTTCCGCTCCTTCGGGTACAAGGATGAAGATGTCTAGCTGCTTTTGTATGACCTCCGGGCTGTCCACTTCCACAACAGGATTTTCCAGGTTTTCGGTCGCGGGGTCTTTTGTGGCGCAGGCAGCAATCCCCGCACATATACATACGGCCAATAATAATGCAGATAATTTTTTCATTTGAAAGTCCTCCTTCGTTATGTATTTATATATATTAATACGTACTGCATCGAAAAGTATCTCTACGCAATCTGGAAAAAATGCTATTTCAGGCAAAAACCATTGGATCCAACAGGTGACAAACAGAGGTGTATTGTGATAAATAGAAGAGGGGATTACCCTACTTCTTTTTTGGGGGGATTGGGAGATGAACCGAAATACAAAATGGAAACGGCACGGCGATGGGCAGCTTTACAGTGACAAAGCAGTTATGGAATTGTTGCTGCGGGGCAAAACTCGCCCGGAGATTTGCGGAAAGCTTAATATGCCAATGGGTACGGTAAATGCTTGCTGTACTCGGATATATAAACAGGCCGGCTGCAAGAATATTATGGAGTTTATATTAAAGCACGGTGCAGGGTAAATCCCACAAGTTAAAAAAACTTATATGACTACTACAACAATGGAGAGATGACAGTTTGAAATACGATATCACAAGTGAACACGGTTTTGAGCAGATGTATCATGAATATTACAGTAAGCTTTATAACTATGTGTTTTACCAGATACTGTCTCGTGAAGACACGGAAGATATCATTAGCAACGTTTTCATGAAAGCGGCGCGTTATATTGGCACGTATGACGAAAGCAAAGCTACGGTTTCTACTTGGCTTTACAAAATTGCGAAAAATACGCTGATCGATTTTTTTCGCGCACGCAAAGTAGAATGCTTCCTTGACGATGAAGGCGGTATACGGCCGGAAATGTCTGTGGATTTTGAGGAGCAGCTGGAGCAGATATCGGCTCCCACGCGAAGGATTATATATAAGGAGCTTACCAAGTTGAAGTGGCGTGACAGGTTGATTGTATACTACAAATTTTTTGAAGGGTATAACAACTGCGAAATTGCGCGTATGCTGAAGATGAATGAAAGCACAGTGGGCACAGCGCTTTCAAGGGCGTTGGTGAAGCTGAGGACAGACACGCTGAGAGCATTGTAGCCCCAACCCGCAGGCAACGGATTTTGGATAATTCTGTGGAACATATGCTATAAAGGCAGGCAACGATATATATGTCGCCAGAGGAGCGCATAAATATTTGATGATACGATAACAAAGGAGTGGGATTACATACAAAAGTGCCGGGTGCTATATGCCTGGCACTTTTTGTATAAATTTAAAGGCCATTTCACTGTCGCAATCCTTTTGGTTTTTAGATATAATAAACATATCTGAAAAATGGAAAGGGATTATATGCTCAAAGCTCGAGACACAATATACATAGGAATATTTTTTGCGCTTGTGTTGGTGTTGTGGGTTGTGCTCACATTGCTGGCCGGCCCCAAATCCATACAGCTTGCGGCGGGCGAACACGCCGAATATGATCTTACGGAATATAGTTTTGAGGATACGGTATACGTAGCCTCGCCTGTTTGGGAGAGTTGGCCGGAAAGGCTTTATTCGCCTGAGGATTTAAAAAATGCCGAAGATTCCGTACCACAGGATAGTCTTGATTATACCAACGTGCAATATGTAACGCATCGGCTGAAGTTCGAGTTGCCGACCGGGCAAACCTATGGGATTGCTTTGGGAAGCCCTGATTATTCCATGCGTGTATACATCAATGGGGTAGAAGCGGGCAATATAGGCGTGCCGGGCACAACAGCGGAGGAAACAATTCCGAAGGAGCAACGTGCCGTATACTACTTTGTGCCGCAGTCCAATACGGTGGAGATCGTTGTGCAGGTGGCAAATTTCGTGCACAGAATAGGCGGAAACCCTCCCGCCCTCACCATCGGGACGATGCAAAACATTATGCAGTCAGACACAATTGCCATGCTTAAAATCGGATTGATTTTCGGCTGCCTGCTTACAGCAGGGCTGTATCAGCTTGCTATTTTCTTGCTGAACCGCCGGCAGGTTTCTACATTGTTGTTTGCGTTGCCCTGCCTGCTACAGGCATTTGTGTCCGAGAATATTTTCTCCCTCTTTTTCCCTAATCTGGATTGGCAAATTGCCATTCGCTTAGAATATATCTTTTTCACCTTGGCTGTTGCCATGCTGGTTTTGCTTATAGAAAGGCTGTTCCCCAGCGCATTGCACAAATGGGTCTCCCGTGGATATATTGTTCTATGTGTCGTGTATATGATACTGGTGCTGGCGAGCGGCACCACTTTTTTCATCGGTCTTCTACCCGCCTTTCAGGTTGTGTGTATTGCTATGGCGTTCTATGTGTTCATTCGCCTCGCAATGCAATTGAAAAGAGCGCTCAAAAACTTACTGGCATTTGCCGGAATTGTGATTGTTGCATTATTCAGCATAAATGAAATGCTGGTGCGGAACGGTGTCTATATCTTTGGCAATATGCCGGGAAAATCATTCGGAGTCAGCGAAGGAATGGTATTCTTCGTGCTATGCTATGCGGTGCTGTTGTCCATAGACCAGGTTGAGGTAAACAAACGGTTGGAGGTTGAGCGACAGATGGTGTCCGAAGCGGAAGCACGCTACGAAAGCCTGCTAAAGAAGCAGGGCGTCAGGCAAATGCCACAAGATGTGCTCTCTGGCCTGGGGTTGACAAAACGTGAGAGTGAGGTTGCACTTCTTCTGATTGATGGGAAAAGCCGTGATGAGATTGCGGGGCTTTTGAACATTAGCATGGGTACAGTAAACTTCCACTGTAACAATATTTATCGAAAGGCAGGCGTAAGCAATGTGGCAGAGCTTGCTAAACTGATGGTGTATAACGACGAACGAGAAGAGGGCAGTTGATCATCTCTATTACCTGCAATTAATGCTTTTACAGTTTTTCCTGTCGGTTACGGGCATCATTTTTTGCATGACATTCAATGGAAGGTGCGCAAGTGGAATGTCCTCAGTGGTACTGCTCTGTATACTTAAGCCTTTAAAATGTACCGTGCCGCGGAAATCGGCAGGTTATCCAAGGGGACTTTCATTTCAATACCGTTTCGATACTTTTTTATATAAGAATGTATTTTAATATAGCTGTTTACACGAAAAAAACCCCATGGTAGAATCGAGTTATGAAAACCGATCAGAAAAAGAATCGTTTTGCAATCGCCATGGACGCGCTGGATACCACAGCGGAAGATCTTTCGCGTGCGTGTAGTGTAGATAGCTCACTCATCACCAAATGGCGGCGGGGTGACCGTAAGTTGACAAGCCGCAGCAAAACACTGCGGGCTGCGGCGGGCGGTATGCTTGTGCTGGATGCAGAGGGTGTGTTGAAGGAATATTATACGCCCTACCGCATAAGTGGAAAAGGCGACGCGGACGCGATGTTGGCCTACCTGCTGGATGCCGAGCTTCCCGGGCTTACGCCACAGGCTGTGCCGCCCAAGCGGCAGCTAAAAGGACATTATGTGGCCCAATACCGTGTATATCTTGGCGAGCGCGAGTTTCGCAGGGCAACGCTGGAAATGATGGACTACCTGCTTACATTGCCGCCTGGACGCGAGGTTGTTATCCTCTGCTATGGGCGATACGACCTGATGACCAAAAACCTTCCGTTTGTGTTTCAATTCATATTAAAGCTTCGCAAAGCATTAAAACGAAATACACGCCTGTTGCTTGTAAATCGTAAGGGCTATTCGGTGATAGATACTGCCGCATTTACAAATACATGGCTGACAGCGCATTTAAAAGGTTATATTCGCAGCCGCTATTATGAGGGGGGCTTGCCGGGGGATCTTCGGTATGCCGCGTCTATCCGCGGTTATTGGGCAGCACGTGTAGAGGAAGACGCGGAGGTGGAGGACAACCTGTATACGGAAATGAATACCGACCCGCGATACACTCGGAAAATTGAACAGATGTGTGATGAATACATCGCAAAAAGTAAGCCTGCGTCGCAATATCAATTTCTGGAAAATCCATCCGGGGGCGGCGAAAACGAAAAACTGTGGAAGCATGGCCCGCTTCCCGCGTGGGGTAAGAAGGATGCCGCGCAAGAGGGCACAAGAACGGGTGCGCCCGCGCCAGCCGGTAATTTCTACGCCATATGCCGCGTACCCGGGTTTGGTGTATTGACCCAAAAGGAATTTACTGAAATTTTAAGTGGAGATACGCCGCCTGATATGCCGGATTACCTAGTTGGCTCCGGAACTTTTGCGTCTGGCCCACACCGTATCATATTATGCCGCGAGGACATACAAGAGGGGTTGCAAAAGGAACGGCGTATGCACGAGCCGCTCTCCGCATTGCTGCATCGCAGGGCGTTCGTAACGCGTGAATTGCTGGCAAAGCAGCTTGCGCGGTTGATAGAGGCAATGAACACGCGGGATGATTTTGAAGTTGCACTGATGCCTAAAACGGCGTTCCAAAAGCTGCAAACAGAAATGATTTGCTTTGAAAACAGTGTATCTGCCGCCTGGTTGCAGGACATGAGAGAAAGCGTGTTTGCGGATGACGAGGCCACAAGCGGCTCGTTTTATGGCTCGGTTGGTTACACCTGGGATAAACTGATGGCAGGCTGGAAGCGCAAGCGCACGGTAATAAGCCAGCTTCGAAAGTGGCTCAATGGCAAGGAACTCGACAAGCAGGAAGAGGACAGCGCGGTTGTAAAGAATTGGGATGTGCTGCCAAGGGAATAGTCGTTGTTTTTTAACGGAAAAACCTATAGTTCGATTCAATAGATTTCTTCACACGAGCCTGTTGGCGATATTCCGCGAGTGGGTAATGTGTCTATGGGAAAATCAATTATTTTTGATTAAGAACTAATCTGCCAGTATTATGCCCAAAGGTATGCACCGCAAAAACGCTTGGCATCACCATCAACACAGGAATTAAGAAAAGCTTAAGAATAGGTTTTGAAAATGTTAACCAGCGCCTGATATTTTTAGTCTATGGGTGATTATCTGGTACAATTGCTTTGCGAGTTTGTTTTTTATCTGCCATTTTTGGCCGTGCTGCTATTGTGCGCGTATTTTTTCAACAAAAAACAAGGGGTAAAAGTGCCCCGACTGCATATTGTAGGCTGCTTCGGCTTCGTTTTCTATCTATCGGCAGTGCTCAGCATCACTGCATCACTGACTTTGCAGGATCTTATTCGGTATAATTTTTCCATCCAGGGGAGTGTTGGCCTGATTCCGTTTTCCAGCATCTCGTTGTTTGGATTTGCCTTGAACACCGCCCTGTTTGTACCGTTGGGCTTTTTAATCCCGCTCCTGTTTCAAGGAAAAAACAAGCTTTCCATCGTTGCGGCACATGGTTTTTTGTTCTCGCTTTGCATAGAGGCCAGCCAGCTATTTAAGCTGCGCGCGGCCGATGTTGATGATTTAATCGCAAACACACTGGGTACAGTGCTGGGATTTGCCCTTTATAAGTTGTTGCTGGGGCGAAAAGATCATTCCGCATTATGGATGCCGGGGCAGAATACTTATACAAAAACAGAACCGTTTATCTTGATTGCCGCTGTTTTCATATTGCGTTTTTTAATATATCCACTCATTGTAAACACCCTTTGGGCCACATAATCAAATAACGATAGTTACAGAATATATGGCTAACTGACAAGCACAAAGTGGTTGCTCTTGCCTACAGGTTTTTTGGAATGCTGATGGTTACAACGGTGCCTACCCCCAAGGTGCTCTCAATCTCCAGCGTCCCATCGCAAATCGCGTGAAGCCTGCTTCTCACATTGGCAATACCCACATGCGTGCGGCCGTCTTCCAATGCGGTGTCCGGGTCAAAGCCCACGCCGTTGTCGGAAACGATAATGCGCCAATCCCGTTCCCCTTCTTCCGTACCGATGCGCACAATGCCTCCGCCGTCACGCTTAGTCACGCCATAGCGCACAGCATTTTCCACAATTGGCTGCAGCGTCAGTGATGGTAGCATAAACTCCCTCGCACTAATATCAAATTCTACCTTAAGCCTTTCCTCAAAGCGTGTTTGTTCAATCCGCAAATACGTCTGCACATGCTCCAGCTCTTTATCAAACGGGATAGGGTGCACCTGCCCCAGCGAATCCAGGTTTCCACGCAGATACTGTGAAAATGCCAGTGTCATTTCCTTGGCTGCCGCCGCGTCGGTATCACACAGTGCGCCAATGGAGACCAATGTATTATACAAAAAATGTGGTTGGATCTGACTGATCATAATGGACACCCTGCTTTCGGATAACGCAAGCTCTTTTTCCTGCATATTTTTTGCCTGTTGTGCCTGCATACCCACATAAATGACCAGGATGGTGAAGGTAGATGCCACATAAACGGACACAAGGCCATATACCAGCATTTGGATTACCACCGCAATAACGGGCAGGATAATATAGCACGCAAGCGCAAACGATTCCATGCGGTTTAAGTGTTTGCGATACCTCCATATGAGCCACGCGTTAATCAACATGCCTATGATGCCCAAAGCCTGAGAGAGCCAATACCAGTCCTGCCGGTGGTAAACGTTGTTCTCGTCTATCACAAAATACATGCCGTTAAACAACGCGACAACCGATAACGCAATGGCAATACCGCACACCCAATAAACCGCGTGCAACGCTGTTTTCCTCACGGCTGTTTTAGTAGAAAAATATGTAGTGATATAGTCGGAAAATGCCATAATCAGCAGATAACTGAAAAGGTAAGTGCTGTAATTCCCAATATAGTTCATCGCAAAATTGTGCGGAGCCATCCTGCCGAAGTTATAAAACGCCAGCGCGTCACTGAGCATCACTGCAATGTTGAAAATCAACACCCGCGCAAACACCCGGTTTATATGTGTTTTCATATTGTCGGAAATAAGCACGCAAATTAAAATAACGAGGGACAGTATGCTCGCGAATATTTCAATTGAAATGTTGATTATAAGGGTTGTATCCGATATCATTTCAGCCACCTTGCTGGTTTTTTGTTGCCCGCCAATTAAAGCGCCCATAGCTTTTCATGCCCGGCTTATACATTCTTGCAGGAATGATCGCAAGACGCAGAACGCAATTTGCATGCTATCGCCACGGTTATAGAAAAACTACTTTTAGTAAAATTTTTCATAATACTAAAATATATATTTTATTATACGGGCAGGCAATAAAATAGACAAGCTTGTAAAAAATCATTACGTGTCAGTGAAAGCTCTAGATTATTCCACATATCAAATGTCGATAAAGCCTATCTTCTTTTGAGGTCATTATAGGTAATTGCATGGACTGGGGTTATTTGAGTCTATTTATTCACCGGTATTTTATCGTTTTTGCCGGTACATTTTGTATTTCTCTGTTTTTTGCCGGCTGGATATGATATGCTCTTATTGGAAGATACCCACACATTAATGATGTTTTTAATCGAAGTAGGTTAAACGATACAAAATGGAGGCATAAAATGAAAACTCCAGGGGTTACAATACAGCGTAAACGGCTGATGAGGCTGGCGGAAGAATCTGCGCCATACAAAATACTATATGTGCAGGCGCCCGCCGGCTATGGCAAGACCATCTTTGCTGGCCATTGGCTGAACAGCAGCGGCACACTCAGCGCCATGGTCTCTCTGGACGAATATGACAACAGCATTGGCGACTGCTGTCGCAAACTGAAAAATGCACTTACGGTGTTGTATCCGGGCAATAAAGCGATCCGGGCATATACCGACCATCCCGCCTTTGACAGCGCTCCAGCGGAGTTTTTAATGCGTGCGGTGGACGTAATGCCACAAGATGACCCAACCAGCCTGGTAATTGACGACCTTCATTTTGTGACCGATCCGAAGGTGCTTTTGTTTTTACCGGTGTTTCTTATGAGGGTGCCGGCAAAAACCAAAGTACTGATATTAAGCCGCATCGCCCCGCCCGAAACGTTCAGCGGGCTTTACCTAAAAAACAATCTCCGGCTGGTTCCGCCAGAGCAAATGCGCTTTGATGGTGATGAAATTTATGCCCTTTATAAAAAGAACGAGATACCGATTACAAAAAAACAGGCTGAAGCCATAATGAAATATACCGAAGGCTGGCCAATCGAAATAAACGCCCTGCTTCTCTCGGGAAACAGCATGCTCACTCAAAACATGCCCCACGAGCAACTAGAAAGTTTCATCAAAACACAGGTATGGAAAAACTGGAGCAAACAGTTTCGCGATTTCATGGTTCAAACCTCTATCGAAGAAGAGCTTACCGCAGGACTTTGTGAGGCAATTACCCACGAGGAAAACAGTAAGGCTATACTGGAAGTCTTGCTTTCCGAAAGCGCATTTTTATGGAAACAAAACAATGGCACCTATCATTTCCACCAGCTTTTCAGGGAGTTTCTGTTGAAGCTGTTTGCCCGGCAATCGCAGGAATGCCAGAAAGCGCAATGGCGGCGGGCTGGCGAATGGTACCTTGGGCAAAAGGATTTTTTCCGCGCAGTCGATCGGTTTGTAAAAATAAAAGACTACGACAACATTGCAAAATGCTTTGACCTGCTGGAGGATATGGATCGCGCCGGGTTTGATACCGAGCGCATTATGCGTACGGTGCAAAGCTCGTTGGATGACAATATCACTGATCAATATCCTTTTTTA
Organism: Christensenellaceae bacterium OttesenSCG-928-K19; assembly: GCA_030266015.1. GTDB lineage: Bacteria > Bacillota > Clostridia > Christensenellales > Christensenellaceae > UBA5399. The sequence continues at coordinate 9,652 of JAJDHD010000019.1, forward strand.
CTTTACATGCTGGCCTTTACCGCGCGCAACGAAGGCCAGGCGGATGTTTTCGCACAATATGCCGACAAATATTATGCCAATTATCCCCGTATTGTGCAGCGTAATCCAGAGCTGGCACACAATATTTTTTTCCTTTATGCGCTGGATTTTCGTTATACGCTTGCAGATCTTATCAACACAGTGGACTCTATGCAGGCCGCCGCACTCTCCCATGGCGGCATAGAGGTTCGGGGCGTCCGCGGCTCGGCAACGTCTTATCTGCCCTTATACCACCGATCGTTCCGGGATTTTTCCGAGCTGGCCCTGGATGATATTGACACAGCCACCGCCGTAGTGGATCAAATTTTGGGGGCGTTGCTTGGGGAAGAACGAGAAATGTTGATCGAATGCATCCGCGCGGGCCTTCATTATGAGAAAGGTGCGCTTTTGAAAGCGCATAACCTCGCGCTGTCAGCAAACGCAAAAATCAAAAAAGGATTTGCACCGGAATCAAAGTTTTGTGCCATGATGCTGCTGGCAACGGTTAACTACGCGATGTGGCAATTTGACAAAGCCGAAACCACTTACGAGAATATCCGTAAAATGATAGAAGAAGAAAAAGCGTTTTACCTGGACTTCAATCTTGACGCAGCCGTATGCAAAAGCTGCCTTGATTATGGAGAGATGGCTGCCGCGCAGCAATGGCTCGATAAAAATGGCACCGATATCTATGATAACCTGAGCTTTTTCCGGTTATGCGGTCATTTTTCTACCGCGCGTGCACACATTGCATTGGGCAATTTCGATAAAGCGGTAATCCTGCTATCCAAGCTGTCTGCCCTGTGCCAGGCATATAAGCGCCCCATAGATGCAATTGAAGCCGAGATCCTTCTTGCCATAGCCTTTTGGAAGCGTAAGCGGGGGTATCAGAAAGAAGCAATGGCGCATCTGGAGAAAGCGATTAAAGCAGCCCAACCCTATGGGTACACGCAAGTTTTTACCAATGAGGGCGCCGAGCTGGAGAATATGCTGGCCCGCCTGCGAAACCGCGTGATACGCAAGGACTACAAGGGCGATATTCCCGAAACCTTTGTTAAAATGTTGCATATACGCGTGGCGGAACAAGCACAGCACACAAAGGGACTTACGGCGGGCAGGATAGAGCAATCCATAAAATTTACAAAGCAGCAAAAGCGTGTCATGTCTTTGCTATGTGCGGGCTATAGCTACCGCAGAATTGGCGAAGCACTGGGAATAAAATTTTCCACAGTGCGTTCGCATATAGAACTGATCTACAAGAAACTGGATGTTTCGGGTGAAAAAGAAGCCATTCTAAAAATACGTGAGCTTAACATACTGGGAAACGAAGATGCTCCATAAAAAGCACAAACCCGCCCCCTAATTATAGATTTGATGGGAGGGGCGGATTTGCAGTGTCTGGGGGGACACTATATGCAACGGGATTGTTATTCCCGAAGCTGGAATAGTAAGGCCTTATGGCCGACGGCCCTATTGCACAAGCAATTGCTGTGCCCCGGGCAGTTGTTTTTAAGACATGCGCTTATTTTATACTATGCTGTCAAAGAATGATATTCTTTTCACGCTTTTGTCAATGCCTGGTCAATGACTCCTGTAACAACCCGCCTCTTCCCAGAAAAGCGCGGGGAATACAACCTGTTTTTGCAAAGCCTCAATCGCTGACGCGCACGAGGGAGTATCCCACCACTTTTCTTTTTTCCTACCGGGCGCTGGATCCCGCCAATTGCCAGCTGGCTATGTGTTGTCAGCACCAGGGGCTGTTCAGGCTTTTTTCAGATAGTCCCGAAACATACTGATCCTGTCTTTTAATATTCGCATCTGGTGTCCCCGGTCTTTTTTCTCCTTGGAAAACATCCGATATCTTCGTTTCAAAAAATCACCCAAAGATTCGATAACTCCCTTATGATTGGTTCGGACGATAATATTCTTATTTTCATCCGTCATATATACAATCTCCTGGCTTGTTTGCACAAAATAGGCAACCGGTGTATTTATTGTGTCTGTAAAATGCACCTTCAGGTTTTTGTTTTGCAGCATATTTTGCAGCATGTTTTCCAAAATCCAGCAATACCGCTCAGGCGTTATGATGTTTTTGCCCCCAATCCTGCGTGGCAGGCAGGGCAACGCCACACCTTCCTGCGCAACGACCTTAGGCGAAAACAGAGGTATGATTGCCACAACATTTGCCGCCTTGGCTAACTGTGCAGAGGTATTGCAAAAATCCCTGATACTATTTTGCAGCATATTCTTATCATAGTATTTTGCGTATAGCTTCACGGCAACCTGCTCCAAAAATTCCGGCGGTAGCAGGTGCAGGGGCAACACAGTACCACAAAAGAAAACTTCGCTGCCGCTCTTGTGCAGGTCGCTGTGTATTTTCAGCGTTTCCAGCAGGCAAAGATCTTTGCTGGCCCAGTTCATGGGCTCGCTTTGCTGATAGGCCTTATCAAAATCCGCCGCAAGGAAGTCTGTAAAATCCGGGTCTGTGTGCACAACCATTGCGGCGTGGCTGCTTTTGTGAAATCCTACGGACATCACCGCCCCCACGCCAGACGCTATAATACCGGAATGGGAAAACATTTGCTTACCCATCTGGTTAAAGCGCGCAAATAAAATCGTTGCGTTTTGCACGACTTTTCTAAGCGCATAGAGCAAGCCCACAATTCTCTCGGCCGAAACGGTTCCTGCCATCAAAACTTTTACTGATGTGATCTTTGCGTGGGCAGCGGCTATGTTTTGCAGCTCCATGCCATTTGCATAAACTTTTTCTACCCGTTTGCTGCCGTCTAGTAGAATCCTCAGCGTGCCGTCTGTATTCCCGTTCTCCAGCAAAAGAAAAAAATGCTCGGCGGCTTCTTTCTTTTTTAAAGCATCGTTGTATACCCGGCCAGTGGGATCTTCGCCCAGTTCGCCTCCGTTGCTTTTCTGCTCTGCAATTTTAAGCGACACATTCAAGCGGTTGACCGATTCATTCAGCTTCTCATTTGACTCGTCTCCAATTTCGAACCATTTCACAATCCTTTTTTGGATTTCTTGTGGTGAGTCCAGGGTAGAGGCCGAAACCCCCATTAGCTTAGACAACACTTCTTTTTGTTTCTCTGATACGATTCTGGTTGACGCTAACCGGGCAACCTCATCCAGATAGGCTGGGTTGCGCAGAGGGGTTTTTGTCCCCTTGCGCCATCGGCTGACAAGCGACGGGTCAAGGTTCAGCTCCCGTGCTATCTTATTGTTTGGCAAGCCCGTTACCGCCAACAAGTTGTTAAACTTATCCGTAAACATTCTTTCGTCCCTTCTGACAATACAATACCCAAACAATCTTAGATTAATTTGCTTACAGATTCAATAGTCATTTATTATTATTTGTTGAATAGTCATTGACCAGTCAATGAATTCTGTGCGAAATCTCTATGTTTTTGCTTGCTTTTTACATATAATAAATTTCCATGGTAATTTTGAATCGTTCTTCTACGTTATCAATAGAATAAGATGAGGGGAGCCGAACCCACATAATACGCAGGCATCGGAGGCTTTCGCTATGAAACAGATGAATCAACTACCTAAAGCAATACGGGATAGCAGCCTTACGTTAACTTACCACAAAAAGTTAACCGGCGAGTTTCGCTTTACAGTAACCGACATAACAAGCGGATTTCAGCGTTTTTTTTTCTTAAAGCCAAATGCCGCGCCGGAGGTTGTCCTTCCTGTCATCCGAGCGAGTGATCCTTATATTTTAAACGAATGGATCGAATATATTGTAAAAGTGGATTCCGCCCCTTATCTTAGCAATTATGACAGCGTAAACAATACTGTATATGAGAAAAGCATGATGCAGTTCTTTCAGGGCCGCATGGCATGGAAGCAGGTGCAACTCACTGTGGACACAGCAACCTCCCAGGTCAGCATCGCATTGCAGGACATTGAAAATAACGCACTGAAAATCAATAAATGGAGCTGGCAGGAGATCAGTGTGTCAAAACAACTTGGTGTGGCAATGGGTGGTGGAAATTATTGGGATATAGACTTGCAGCACAAGATGGTCTATCTATCCGGAAACCTTGCACGGCGGCTGGAGATGGGGCGGGGAGACATGGTGGTTCCACTGGCTGCCTTTTTTAAACGCGTACATCCCGACGACAGGGCAGGGGTGGAGAATGCTATTGAATGCATGGACCAAGGGCATTTGATGCTCCGTCACCGCTGCCTTATGCCCAGAGGCAAAACACTGCACCTGACAGCCTATGCTATTCCGTTTTTTGATCGAAATGGCGACGTTTCACATATCAAGGGTCATGTTCAGGATAATACAGACCAGGAATCGGCCATTGAGATGCTTGCCATAAGCGAAAAAAGGTTTCGTAATGTTGTGGAAAATGCAAATGATATCTTTGTGCTGCTCGACCGAAACGGCCTGATTAATTATGTGTCCCCCAGTGTTCGCCATGTTTTGGGCTATACAGAAAAAAAACTTTATGGAAAACATTATGTACATTTTTTGGGACCGTATACCAATCCCGATAAATCGGTGTGGGATTTCCACCAGAATGTGCTGCGTAAAGGGCAACCCTATCACGAGGTGCAGCTGCTTCACACAGACGGCTCTAAGCGGTGGTTTCGTGTCAGCATGTCCCCGATTGAAGATTACAAGGGCCAGATTGTTGAGATCGGCGTTATGTGCAGGGATATTACACGCGAAAAACAGCAAAAGGACAAGCTGCTGTTCCTCGCGCACCATGATTTGCTCACGCACACGCTCAACCGCTCGTATTTTGAGGAAATGCTGGAAAAAATAAGCGAACTGGAGCACCTGTCCTGCGCGCTCATTATGCTTGATCTCAATGGACTTCGGTTTGTGAATGATACCTTTGGCCGTTCAAAGGGCGACGATCTTCTTGCTGAGGCGGCGCATATCTTTGAGCGGGCAGCCGCCAAAAAAGATGGTATTGTCGCGCGGACGGGCGGTGATGAATTTGTGATATTGGTGGAAAGCGACTCTCCAGAGGAAGCGGAAAGCATATGCCGGCAGATTGACGAGGAATGCACCGCCACAAAATATCGCAAAATTCCCCTCCATGTTTCTTGGGGAATTGACTTTAGCGCACAGGCACAGCGCGATATACACAAAATGTATGAAAAAGCGGAAGAGCGGATGTACCGCAAAAAGCTGCTGGATTCCGACAGCCTGCATAATCATATCATTTCCTCGCTAAAGACTGCATTGGAATCGCGCCACCTGGAAACAGCCGACCATATGTCGCGCATGGAAAAAATCGTTTTATCCATGGGAAAAGCCACTAGGCTCACCAGCACAGAGCTTGACCGCCTGGTTTTGCTGGCCTCGCTGCATGACATCGGCAAGGTCGCCATTCCTGACCACATTATCAACAAGCCGGGCAGGCTGACAAATGAGGAGTTTGAGGTTATGAAAACACACAGCGAGGTGGGCAGGCGCATTGCCATCTCATCGCAGGAACTGGCGTGTATTGCGGATGAAATCCGCCATCACCACGAGCGGTGGGACGGCAAGGGATATCCGCAGGGCATTAGTGGGGAAAAAATCCCCGTTCTTTCCCGGATGGTAGGTGTTGCGGATGCCTATGACGTGATGACAAACGCACGGCCATATAAAACGCCAATCCCGCACAAGCAGGCATTAGAAGAGCTTCACCGTTGTTCGGGTACACAGTTTGACCCTGATATTGTCAATGTATTTGATAAGCTTTACAGCAACGGTTGATTTTGCTTAAAAAAAATCCACAAGAAAAAGCAGGCCGCATGGGCAAGCCTGCTTTTTCTTTATCGTATAACCCTTTTAGCCTACACTTTGCTTAATGCTTTATACTTCCTTGTGATTACAAGAATTGAGACAACGAATATGGCTGCGCATACAATAATCGCCAAAATCCATTGGGGAACCGCCAGCTTACCCCAGCCGTCCACCAGGGCTTCGGTTAAAAGTGCGTCCGGAGAGGCGGCACCGGGTGGCAAAGTCTGCGATAGGTAACGCGTCCATCCGCCCCCCATGGTGGATAGCAGGGTGATCACCACCGCAAACAACCCACTTGCGAATACGACTGGTATTGCGGAGCGCATCAATGTGGACAGCAGCATAACAAGCGCGGCCATAGCGCACAGCCCCAGCACCTGGAACCCTAAAATAACAAACAGGTATTCCAAATACGTGAGGGCAAACGGCATGGAATAGGTGAACGTATCCAGCTGGATGGGCATATTGTAGCCGCTAAATCCATAGATAGCGCCGTTGAGCAGCACGTTCACCACCGTCAACACAAGCAGGCTGCCCAGCGCGAACAATACTCCAGATAATATTTTTGCCCGCACCAGTTTGTCTCGTCCATACCGTGCGGCAAGCAGCATCGGCTCTGTACGGCAGGCGACTTCATCGCTGAAAATAGGTGCAGCGCCCGCAATCAGCATCAATATCACCATAATCCCTACAAAAACATTTTGCATCTGCGCCGTAAACTGCGGCCCTGCATGGTACTCGAAAACAGCAGGCTGCTCTACCAGTGGAAAGGCTTCTTCAAAGCTGTTTATGCTGTCATCTGGGTTAATCACATATTCATCCAGCAGATCGCTGACCGCAAACCATTTTTGATATTCCCCATATTGATACTCCGGTTTCATCACATAAATCGGGTTTGCTTCATTATATGCTTTAATTTCCTCCGGGCTCATCTCCTCGCCCAGCGTCCATTCCCGCATTTGCAATGCCCACGTGTCAATTTCCTCTGTGTAAATATCGGGATTGCTGTTATAGGCCTGATAGTCCGAGGCGATTTGCCTCAAGCGTTCATTATCCCAGCTTCCCTCAAAGGATTTGTAATACTCCTGCTCCATCCGGATTGCGTCCAGTCCGGTGTACATAAGCGCACCGTCCTGCTGCCCGGCCAGCCCATAGTCGCCTTGCGCGCTATCAAGTTTATCCTGCGGAATGGCCTCGTAGCTGCCATATACATCTGGCCCCCAGGCATAGGTGAACATTTGCGACGCGGCAAACAAGGTGAAAAACACCATGACGGCCAGGGCGCCCACGCACACAACAATGGTGAACGGGCGCTTCAATATTTTTTTCAATTCATAGCTAAGCAGTGATCCCATCAGATTCTACCCCCTCATCAGCAAAATAATACAGGTACAGGTCTTCTAGTCCGGGAGGGGCCTGTGTGGCGCCATCGCATGGGGAATAATCTGCCACCAAACGAACAAACGCTTCGTTGCCCTGATGGCGGAAGCTTGTTACTGGATACCGCGCGGAAAGGTCCTCCGCCTCGCGCAGAGGCAGGCTGCACTCCCATACTTTTCCCTGCACCGCCTGTAAAATGTCGTCGGGTGCACCAGTGAGCAGCAATTTTCCTTTTTTAATTACAATCACGTTGCCCGCAATGCTTTCTATATCCGCAACGATGTGGGTGGATAGCAACACCAGCTTGTCCCTGGCGTAATCAGCTAACATATTGCGGAAAAAAATACGCTCCTTGGGGTCAAGCCCGGCGGTTGGTTCATCCAGTATCATGATGGCAGGCTTGCCCTGCATGGCCTGTGCAATGCCCAGCCGTTGCTTCATACCGCCCGAAAAAGTTTTTATTTTGCGGTTTGTCTCTCCGCCCAGGCGCACTTTTTCCAAAAGCTCCTCCGCCTCTGCGCGCGCATAGGGCTTGGGCAGCCCCTTCACCGCTGCCATATACAGCAAAAAATCCAGCGCGGTAAACGTTGGGTAATATCCAAACTGCTGTGGCAGGTAACCAAGCTGTGCCCGGTAGCTTTGCCCCATAGAGCCGACGGGTTGCCCGTCCAGCAAAATCTGCCCGCCACTCGTAGCAAGTATGCCTGCCATCAGGCGCATCAGCGTGGTTTTACCCGCGCCATTCGGCCCCAGCAGGCCGTGGACGCCGGCGGGTAGCCGGGCGCTGAAATCCTCTACAGCGGTTTTCGTTCCAAATCGTTTTGTAACACGATCAAATGTAATTTCCATAGTAGTAATTCCTTTCAGTATGTAATAGAGGGATTGCGGATAAACCGCCGTGCACTGAGCACAAAGAACAGTCCGCAGGCAAAAACGGTAATTGCGGATACTACCTGCGTGCCATCAGCCCAAAGAAGGGGGAGTATCTCCTCTGCCCAAAGGAACAACGCCGGGCACAGCACTGCCAGCAGCAGACCTATCCCTATGCTGCACAGGCTTCCTGCCAGGCCGCGCAGCCTGCCCAATATGCAGTAATTAATTCCGCTCGCCAGCAAAAACGGCACGGCCAATGCTGTCAGCCCCTGTATTGCGCCCGTAATTCCCAGTCCGGCCACAGCCAGTACCGTCATCACAGGCAATGCGGCCAGCGCGCAAATAAAGAGGCGTAAGGCGGTGAGCCTTGGCAGGTTGTAGAAAGATGCTTCCTCCAGCTCCCACATGTCATTGGCGTAGCTGCGCGCCAATACCGGTGCGGACAGGCAGGCAACCACAGGCCCCGAGGCAGAGAACAACGCCAGTGTGGCGAGTAATGCTTCTTTCTGCGTTCCCGCCTGTATACTTGCCTCTCCCAAAAGCACAAGCATAACCACCAGCACTGCCGCAAGCCCCAGCCAAAACCACGGCCCCACATAGCCAAGCTGAGTTTTTACCTGCTCTTTGAGTGTCCCCCCACGCCCAACCGTGCCCATGCCCGCAAGCGCATTTTCGACACACGCGCGCTTTTGTTCTTGCACCACCGGGGGCACGGCATAGTCCGTAAACAATATTGTCTTCTTACGTTTCAAGCAGGATATCCTCCCCCAGTAGTTTTTGCAGCTTTTTAAGGCCGCGGTAAAGGCGTGTTTTTACAGTGGCAGCAGGAATGTGCTGTACCCTTGCGACATCGTTTGTGGAAAAATCATGATAATAACGCAAAATCACAACCTCCCTCTGCTCGGCGGGCAGCTTGTCAAGCGCCGTCTTCAGCAGCATGGCATTTTCCGTGCCTTGCTCAAAAGCAGGGCTGTCATCTGCAATGCTCTCGTCGAGCCCTGCAGTAGGCCGTTTTTTTCGAAAAGCGTCATTGCAGCAATTAGATGCGATGGTAAACAACCAGCTTTTAAAATAACCGCGCTCACGGTATTTGGGTAAATTCTGCACCATCTTCAGGAACGCCTCCTGGCAAACGTCGCTGCCAGAGGATATATCTCCCATCCGGCGGCAGCAGAATGCATAGATTGTGTCATAATACCGACCAATTAGATTTTCCAGCGCGGGTGCGTCTCCCAGCATCGCTTTTCTGACAAGTTGCGCTTCTCCCAAACCGTCTCCTTCTGCCTTGCATTGCAACCTTCTGTTTCCTGTAACGCCCGGAAATGAAGATTGGTTCCCCTTGTTTTTCTTTTTTGATACTTTTTTAAGGAATCTTTGTGTTGTCGTATTGATTCTATCTTGCATTTCTTTTGATTACGGAAAGACTTTCTTAAAATAAAATGAAAAATGAACGTATAAAAAGACCGTGTCAGCCGACACAGCCTTTTTGCATTTTATCTATGTGCTACCTTACTTGCCTATGGCAGGGGACAAGTTTTCAATTATTCTGCTCCTTTAACGCCCCATGTGCTATCCGTTTTCGCTTTACGATGGCGTGGCTGCCTATCCCGGAAGAAACGCGCGTTCCATGTTGTTTTTTCTATTCCCCTGTCCAGCAGGGTGAGCAGCCCGGGTAAAAGCAGCAGCACGAGCGCGGTGGAGAGAGCCGCCCCACGCGCAAGCAGCAAGCCCAGTTGGCTAATCAACATATTTGTAGAAAACTGCCCCAGTACCAGGCCGGAAACTGTCAAGATAATGCCGGAGGTAAGGATGCTGCCTGCCGCCTCGGACGATGCCCGTTGCACAGCTTCCTTTTTGGGATAGCTCCGTCTCTTGCGCAGATAGGTGTTTGCGTATAGAATTGCGTAATCCACTGTTGCGCCAAGCTGCACCGAGCTAATGATCAGATACCCAATATAGTTGATTTCCTCGCCCGCAAAATACGGTACGGACACGTTGATAAAAATAGCGGCTTCAATGGTGAGCAGCAGGATAAACGGCAGGCTGAAGGAACGGAAGGTAAACAGCAGCACCAGCGCAATCCCCCCAATGGACACAAGGTTTACCAGCAAGCTGTCGGAGGTAATTGTTTTCTTCATGTCATAGACCACCGCGGCTTCTCCCGCAAGGTGGTAGCTGTCCGGGTAATATTTTTGTGCGGTATCCCGCAGGCTTTCCACCAGTGCAAATGTTTTCGCGCTCTCTGGCGGCACTTGTGCCGTGATGATGACACGAGAATACCCGCCGCTATACAGGTTCCCTATAGCGGAATCCGGCACTATTTCATGCGGAATTACCTGCCCCACGGCTTCGGTATAAGAAATAACAGTAGAGACCTCCGTAATTGATTTTATCTCTTGCACCATGTCGTTCTCCAGCGCGGTGCTGCCTCCAGCCTCCCCCGGGCCGGGCACAAGCAGTGCAAATGTGGCCGCCTCGCCAAATTCGCTGTTGATGCTGTTTTTGTCCTGCGCAATCTGCGACTGCGGCGCGCTCATTTTGGACATACCATAGGTAAATCCAATGCTTTGCCCCGCCAAAAAACACGGGACAATCAAAACTGCCACAATGGCAATGACGGGGATTTTCAGCTTGTCCGTCCATTTGCCCAGCTTTTTAAAGGAAGGCATAAGCGAGCGGTGCGTTGTTTTGTCGATCAGCTTATAGCTGCATAAAATCAGGCAGGGCATGAAAACCAGGGTTGTGATAATGGAGAAGGCGATCCCCTTGGCAAGCACAATCCCCATGTCTGCCCCAATGCGGAATTGCATGATGGTGAGCGCAAGGAACCCAATGATGGTGGTAAGCCCACTTGAAGAAATGGATGTTGCGGAAAGCTTCACCGCCTTCACCATTGCGTCCAGCGGTGTGTCATATTTCCTTCTTTGCTCTGTAAAGCAATCCAGCAGGAATATGGAATAATCGATGGAACAGGCAAGCTGCAATACCATCGCTGTCGTTTGCGTTATAAAAGAAACCTCCCCGATGATAAGGTTTGTTCCCATGTTAATAGCTATGGCAATGGCGATGTTGATAAACATCAGCACCGGATCGATCCACGATGTGGTGGCAATCATCAAGAGTACGATAACCACCGGGATCACAATCATCATAACACGCCCCAGCTCCGAGCTGATGTTGTTTCTGGCATCTACAGTATCCACTGGGCTGCCGCTCATCGCACCCCTTTCGCCAATGATGTTGCGAATTTCCTCCAGCGCCGCCTCTTCGCTTTCCTCCGTTATGACCATGGAAAACAGCGCGTTGCCGTCCTTGTACCAGCTTTCTACTGTTTGGCTATCCTGCACTTCCAACGGCTGCGTCATGTCCACTGCGTCGCCCAGCCAGTTGATGCTCTTTATACCGTCCACCGCCTGCAGCTTTTCCTTATATTCCGAAACCTCCGGCAATGTGGCGGCGGGTGCCATCACACGTAGGTTGGGTACCTCAGTGTCATAAGAATCCGCCATTTTATCCATTGCGACCGTGGATGCAGCATATTCCGGCAGATAGGTGGACATGTCGTAGTTTACCTTCACACCAGTGGACGCAATAATCCCTATAACGCCCAGCACAATGAAACCTATCACAACCGGCAGCTTATGCTTTAGCACCGTCCTAACAAACCGTTCCAAAAGCGACTCCTTTAAACATACAATCGTCCGTTACAACACATGCGTTCCTTAATGGACGTGTGTTGATTTTCTTTTTCATTTAGATTATACTGCCGGGAGAAGAAAAAAACCATACCCAATCACGGCATTGTTTGACTGTTAGTGAACAAATCGGGTATGTTTTGTCCATTACTTTGCCAAAGGAGGCTGGAATGAATAGGAACGAAGGGGACCGCAGGGTGCGTAAAACAAAAAAAGCGCTTTGGGATGCGCTCAACACACTGCTTGCCGAAAAAAATATCAACGATATTTCTGTTCGTGAGATTACCGAGTTGGCGGATGTGAGCCGTTCTGCCTTTTACCTGCATTACCAGGATCTCTATGCCCTGCAAGCGGAAATTGAAAATGAAGTGACACGAGAAATCATTGAAATGCTGGACGGGTTTCAGCCGGAAAAAGACCTGACGCTGAAATACCAACTGTTCTTATCGCTGCTCACCTATGTTAAGCAAAATGACAAGCTGGGTAGGCTGCTGCTTGGCAAAAATGGCAACAGGTCTTTTTGGGACAAGCTTTATACCGTGGTGGAGGAGCATTGCCTCAAGTATTGGGCAATCCCCGCCGAGGCATATAATGCGACAAACCAAATTCCCTATTATAACAGCTTTGTGGTAACTGGGGTTGTGTCTATCGTCAGCAAATGGGTGCTATCTGGCATGGGGGAATCGCCGGAGGAGCTGGCCCTGATGCTGGATGGGCTTGTTTCTGATTTTATCACGGCATCAATTGGGCGGGTGGACGCGGAGCGGGGGGTACAATAAAAAGCCCCAGAAAAACAGGCTCTCAGATTGTGCCCATAGAAGCAGCCTATCGCCGCCGGCTTGCACCAAAAAAGGAATAGTTACCGATAGCGCCAAAGGTGCAAATTACCGCAAGCAAAATGCGCCACCATTTGCCGTCGGGCAATGTGATACCCCTGTACCAGAGAAACGCGGCCAGTGCCGTCAATATGATTGCAAAAACAAGCCAACCCACACGCATCCCTTTTTCCATCTTTTTTACGCCAGGGTCATCCGGCGGCGTATTCCCGACTACCTGGCTGCCCATGTTGCCGAGCCCGCCTCCCTGTCCATAAGATGGGCCAGTCCTTACTTCTCCCGGGCGAGTGTAGTTATACCCTGCGGCTTCTGCCTTTGCCTTCATCTCCAGCAGCTTTGTTTTTGTGCGCGAAAGCTCAGTCATAAGCTCGTCTGTCATTGCGGGGTCGCCCACATCGCGCTTACTTTCTTCCAGCACGTCCCGAGCCTTGTCCAGCATAAACAGGTAATTATCCGGATTGCACGGCGTACTCGTTGTGTGGCAGTAGCTCAGGTGCTTTTGCACCAGGTTAAACATATACGCGCCGTAATTGCCGCCCGCAATTTTTAAATCCGCACGCGAGGGGCGCAACAAACGCCTGTTTTGCAAAATTAATTGGTACAATGCCGCGGCATTGGCATAGCGGTCTTGCTGTTGACCGTCCACACCGTTTCCCACATACCGCTCAGCCAGCAAAAACATGTTGACAACCCACGGCTGGCCCTCGTCTTTCATGTTCTGGATCAGCTCCATTTGCCCCTTCTGGAAGGTTGTGTAGGGACGAATGAGGGCTATCTTTGCCATATGCTGCTCGTATTCCTCATAAGAGAGCGCCATATCGCAGATCAGCTCGCAGGTTTTGATATACATGTCCTCCATTACCTCCTGCAGGGAGGGTACCTCTGTTATCATGGACATGTCCTCTTCTATAAACTGCAATATCTCGAACAACTTCTGTCGTGCGGTTTCGCCATCCCCCGCTTCTTCCTGCCACAATCCGGCAGCGGTATACAGGCAAAGCACCCGGAACTGCCGGAAGTTATCCGGCTCGCTGTGCGCATAGACAAAATCCAACGCCTCTTTTATTCGGTGCTCTGCCGTGAGCTGTTGGGCCATCTGTATAAAATCATCTACCTTTACCGTTCCATTCATAAAGTTGTGCTCCCTTCCTCTTGGAGATAAACCAATTTGTTCTTTCCCTCTACCGCAAATACTTCTTTATTGGCGGCTGCCGTTTGTGCCACCATACGGAATGTTTCCTCTGAGGAGAACGCCGCATGGTATGCCAGTGTTTCTTTGTCGTAGGCATACAGCATACCGCCAGCACACACAAAAAGTGTCCGTTCCTTGCAGCACATGCTCACATGCCGTTTGGAGATCCGTAGCTCTGCCACTTGCTCCCGCTCCTCCAAAAACTCCTGCGGGCTGCCCACCCGTAGCACCGGGTAGGATGCGCGGCTGCCAATATTGGGCGTGGCAAATAAAATATAATACTTGCCCCCATCCCTTGTCATCGTAATAAAATTTCCAAACGCTTTGTCAAAATACCGTTCGCCACATGGCACAAGCGCGCCGCCCGGCTGCATACGGAAAAACAACGCAAGATAGTGCTTATGCTCCAGCCCGGCCTTTGCGTCATCGGAAATACCAAGCACTACAAGCATGTCGCCAAACGCGTACAAGCTTACAGACGCCAGTTTGTATTTTAACAAATCTGGCATGGGCGCTCTCTCTGGCTGCTGGGATAAAAAGTTTCCGTCATAAATATAATAATGGCCAATATCGGACGCCGCCATAGAAGTGACGTTGAAGCCAAAGGAGAGGTCGCCGGAATAAAGGTTGTCGCTGTTTACCGCAAACCCATGCCCTGTATTATCCGACAGTACAATCTCGCCTGTGGTGTGTGCCGCAAGGTATTGCCGGTCATCTCGCACGCTGTCTATTTCCACGCTTCCCTGTTTGTTATAGAGATGCAGGAGGCGTTTGCTTTGTGCCACGGCAATATACTCTCCCGGCGTTTCTTCAAAAGCAGCAAGCAATGCCGGAACCTCCGCCTGCGGCGTCCCTCCCGCAGAAAACCGAACTGCCATTGTATCGGAGAGAAAGAGCATGTTCCCATCGGCATATGGCTTTAAATATGCGGTGCGCACCCGGCCCAGCCACTCATTGCCGCCTTCCATAAGCCCGTCTGCGTAATCCCATAAAAAACTGCGGTGCTCCAGCTCGGACAGGCAGAACAATTTGCCGCCCGATTCGCACATTGCCATCATTGCGTGGCCTGTGGATATAGCCGCTTTCTCCTGCAGTATATCGTTATAAACGGCAAGCACCCCATCGCGAAAGGAGGCTGCTATGCCGCCCGCACAGGATTGGGCACACGCCACATCCGCATTCTTTTTTTCTATGTGTGCGGCCAGCACGCCATTTTCAAAACGTACAATGCTGGTGTCATCATAGCAGCGTATGGAGAAGCACACGCCATCCCCCATTTCCACTGCGCCGGAAATCTCGCCCGGGCAGGGTAACGGCAATACCGTTTTTTGCAGGGAGCCATCAGTGAGTGTGGCACAAATGATGTTATCCTCCGTCTCTTGGTAATACAACTTACCCGCGGCAAACAGGAATATCCCGTCGTCATAAAGCGGCAGCAGGTAATTCACCTGCGCCACCGTCTCTGCATAGGCAAACCCGCCGTCTTCATCATAATGCACCGCGATTATGTCTGCCCCCATATCTTCAAAAGCCACTGCCAGATAAGCGCCGTCCGCTGCGCAGTAAATCTGTAAGGGGCGCACCGCGCGCGTGGTGATATGGTTGCCTTCCGGAATCATGGTGGCCGTATTGAGGACGCGCACACGCCCCAGCCCTTCCGTATAAAACGCAATCTCCCGATTCCGCACATACTGCGCCGCCACCGTGTTGGCAAGCGTGGCGCGCTTTCCCACAAAGATGGGCACGCCGCCCGGTGTGGAATCGAGCGGGAGTGCGGGCGCTTCAAACACGCAGCGCGCGGAAATCCACGGGCGGTTCCATTTGGGGCGCAGCGCCTGTGCCTGCTGTTTTACTTCGCCAAACCCGCCATACGCCGCGATGGAGAAAAGCAGGTTGGGATAATGCTGCAAATCCTCTGCAAAGCGGTACAGCAGCTTTTGATACATTGCAATCAAGCTGTTTTCTGTTTCCGCCAGTTGCTCCAGTTCAAGCAACAGGTCGCCAGTGCCGCCCGCCGAGCAACGCGCGTGCAGGTAAGCAAGATTTGTATACAGTGTTATTGCTTTTTCCGGATCAAGCTGCCGGGTATGCCAGCCATATTCTGCCAGCGCTCTTGGACTTTCTTGTGCAAAAGTCCCGTCGCCCAGTGTATCGCACAACGATTCAAAGCAGGCTGCCAGCCTTCCGTTTAAATGGATTGCCTCACCCGCATACCGCTTGCGCGCGGCAAGTGCAAAGCTTTCGTACAAAAAATCCGTGCGCCCCTCCCGCCGGGAAAGGAACGGCCGCATTTGGCGGAAGTACAGGTATATGGTGTCCTTGACTTCCCGTTCATCCGCGTTCGGAAATTCGGCCTGGAAGCAAAGGAGTAGCTCTTCTTCCCCCAGCCCCTTGCGCGCGCGTCCAAGTAATCCGAATAAATAAGGGACGGCCCGCCCGGGCGGCAGCGCGCCATATGCCGTGTCGCGTTCCAGACGCTCTAACACGCCGGAAAAAGCGGTAAGCGGCGTTTGTCCAAACTGCCTGGCGATCAGATCCCCCAGCTGCGTGAATGACCCGAACACACGCAGCTCGGAAAGCAATACTTTCAAAAACAGGGGATTCTCCGATCCCGGAATGGCACAGATTGCCTGTATATGCCGGTCATCCAGTGCTTTTAAATACTGGCTTAGGTATGCGTCTATAATCAGCCGCTTGTCCACATCGCTGTCAAATGGGGGCACAGATTGGATAATTGATTTGCCCTCTGCGTCAAGCGCCATGAGTGCGGTTTCTGCTTGCCTGTCCCCATCTTTAAAGCTGACTATGAGTTTGATGCCGTCCGGCAGCGTGCGTGGCAGCCAGCCAAGGTCGGCAAGCCCAGTATCAAGCTGGTTTAAGGCATCCAGTATAATCACTGTTTTGCGCTCTCGCCCCACCTCTTGCAACAGTGCGGGCAGCTTTTGCAGCAATTCCTTTGGAGAAGAGGGGACATCCCTGCCCAATTCATAAAAAATACTACGCCACAGGCTGTCGACTGTTGTGCTTTTGTCGCTCGCGCCAATAAAGCGTGCCACCGTGCGCTCCTGCCGGTAAGCGGCAAAATTCGCCAACAGCATACTCTTGCCCGTGCCAGCGGGGGCGGTGAGCACAAACAACGCGTTGCTGTCACCCGCAACATATGCGTTTAGATTGTCAAAATCACCTTTGCGCGCAATAAATCCATCCTTGTTCAGCGAGATAAACTGCTGCTGTTGCTCAAGGTCGATATCATATTCTGTAGCGGGGATGCTGGGGGCATGGCCGGGGAAACGCTTTGCAATCGCTTTCTTCAGCTTGCGCAGGATTACATCTTTTAGCACCTCGCCACCGCTCTCAAACCGGGTAAGCCGCCCTTGCTCCAGGCCGGGAATTTCGTCATTTTTTATTTCTGGTGTGGTGGCGGAAGAATCCCAACACGCCGTGTAGTCTGCATAATCCCGTTCGTGGATTTTCTCTTTCCACGCTGCAAGCTCACCATCCGCCTGCCTCTTTTGGGCTTCATCGCGGATGTGTTCGTTTGTGTAAATTTGCCACAGTTCCCCTGGCTGCAAGGGCAAGTCGTCAAGATACGCGCCATCCCGCAAAAAGAAAAACGCGTGCTCTACAGGCATGGGAGTTTGCTCCCTGCCATCCATCAACTTGCGGAGAGGGCTGATAAGCGCGTGCTCAATCTCCATCTCTGTGATAGAGTAGTTGCCAATATAATCCTTTACTTGCGGGTATTGCTGCTTGGTCTCCTCCGAAACATCGCCATCCTCCGGCACCCAGCCGCGCCGCTGGCCAAGGAAGCACAGGAAAAACGGCCTGCACTCGTCTATCCGATCCAGGCACACCTTCACCGTGTTTTTATTAACGGTCGTGTCCTCTTCCTTAACACCCCAGCGCAGGTCGATATCAATCAGCCTTAGCTTGCGCGCCTCACACCAGCCTGCAAGCTCAGGGAACACGCTTTTTACAAGGTAGTCGCGTTCCGCGTGCATATCGTTAAACGTACTGGATATGAAAATGTATACATTTTCCCATTGCATATCAGTCACTCACCGTCTTTTTGTTTGGATTTTCAAAGAATTCCGGTCTGCCGGATTTGGTATGACGCATTTGGCTTGTTAAAAAAAGATTCTATATAACAAATGGGCACAGAATAGTATTGCCCCCGTATAGAATAATACACACGGCATACCCGCCAGGGCACGCATTGCAGTGGCCCCAGATGATGTAACGCAATCATTTGTAAAACTGCAATTGTATTGTATCAAATCCAGTTGTAAAATAATACCTTTTTTTCTCTTGCCTGTTGTTTTCAGCAAAAGAGGTGCGCCCAGTTGTCTTATTTACCGGATATCCTGCGCCCCGCGCACCTCCCTCACTTACTTGCTTTTGCTAAACTGCTTGCCTGCCCTTTACCTGGCTTAGTACAGTTTTCAGCTCTGCATCCGTAATGCCAAGCTGCTGCTGGTATTGCGCCACTATTTTCTTTTTAGGCGCTGCCTGCACAATGCCTATAATTGCCAGTACAAAAAACGCGATTACGCCTACCATACCGCCCAGCAGCAATAGCAATGCCAATCCCACAAAGAACAGGATCATCGTTACTTTTCCTGCCCCCGCATGATTTCTCATGCTTTGCTTCCATTCCGCAAATACACGCTCGTCCATCGGCCTTTCAAAGTCTTGCGGTGATAGCTGCTCCATCAATTTATTCATCTTTCCGACCTCCTCGTTTTCTTTGATGGGTTAAGCGTATCACCTGTACAAAAAGCCTACAATACGTGTCATGCCGCTGTCATTTTGCAATTCCTGACAACTAAAAAAACCACTCGGATTGTGGTTTTTTGCCAAGCTCATACTAGTATTTAAAAAAGAACATAAAAACACCGTCGCGCTGCCCTATGCGTCAACGCACGGTATTGCCCATGGCAAGGCCGCGGTGCTTTACGGTGCCCAGTCCGGCTTTTCGTCATCTGCCACCCACAGCCCGCTGCGGTGGTACAGGTAGACCTCCTGGTCGTCAAGGTCGCTCAGGTATACCGAGTAGGCTTCGCAACCCGTGCCGCCCCACCAACGCCTGCCAAAATAGCGCGAAAAATGCACGCGTGACGTTCTTCCATCCGGATATGTGACGGATTCGATGAACAACATGCCTTCTTCGCGGCTTCCAGTTATAATTACTCCACTTGTCATGCTTTAATTATATCATGTAGGCGCGTACAAGAACCTGACAAAAACCTGACAGCATCTATTTAAGAAATACTAACCCCGTATCCTGCTTGTGAATGTCCATGTAGCCTTTTTTCATTTAAGGTGCCATAGCCCTTGATAAGCGTCTTGGCAATGTCGATGCACGAAAAAATGCCTATGAATTATGCAGCTGGTATTTACAGCGTGATCTTTACGCGCACAGTGCCTTCCGTACCGTCGTACACAAACCACAGGCAGTCTGTCGAAACATTTTCTGGAATCTCATAACAGGCGAAGCCTTGGTTGGCCCCGATTTTCAGCTCTACGGATTTTAGCCGGGGCAAATTGTAGCCGGAGAGAAAGGTGTCGTTATCGTGCCGCATATATTGGTTGCCGTCGCCGTCTTCCACATAAGCGTTTTCCCATGTGAATGAGGAACTCCCATTTTGCATTTTTTCTATCAGCAGCTCCAGCAGCAAGAATGCATTTCCCGGCTTTGGCGAATCGTTTGTTTCCACCGTTTCTACTTCGCCGCTATATTGTACAACAGCCTGCGTACCCGCAAGCGTATCCGTCATTTCCGCAAACAGAAGCTCTACACTCCACATGCCGTTATCGTCTGCCGCCTGCAGGGCGCCGTCTTGTTCGCTGGGCGAGGCCGCTGTTGCTGTTGCGGGTGGTGTTGAGATTTCGTTTTCAGGCACATTTGCTGTGCAGCCACCCAGCATCAATGCGGCCGCCAAGAATCCATACACGATTTTTTTCATACTGTCGCCTCCTGCTCTGGGACAAAGTATCCCGGTATATTGTCAAGCGGATATTCTCCTTCTGCATCACCGTAAAAAGACCTGCGTGTTGTTTTGAAATTTTCGTAGCTGCCCGAGCCGGAAGCCCTGTTTGAAAGATAGGATTCCCATACAATGTCCCCGTTTTCCAGCACCTCCACACACGCGTTGCTGTAGATTGTGAGCGGATCCCGATCTGCAAGGTCAATCTCTTGGGATACGTCGAATGAAATAAAAACAGAGCCATTCTCTAAACGCATTGCGTTGCCGCACCGTTCAGAATAATAGGTTGATCCCAGTTCTTTGCCAAATTGCCAGATTTGTTCCACAGTGCCCGCTTTTTCATCAATCCGGTAATGTACCGCGCGGGAGTATTGCCCGGGATTGTCGGTTTGGCGCTGCGGCTCATCATTGCCAGTAACGCGGTTTGTACCGTTGTCTAAAAGGAGGATATCTGTTGTATCCGAGTTGTTATCCAAATCGGGCAAAAGCGTGGGCGTATGCTGGCAGACCTGCCACTCAAACCCGCTGCCCACAGGCTGGAGCAGGTATGGATGGAACAGCTCGTTCCATCCCTCTGGTGCGGATAAAATCCAATCGATTTCCCCCGACGGCCAGTCCAGCTTTACCACGGCGGACTGGTGCCGCCCGGAAACGAGGATTTTGCTGCCCTCCAAAGCCACGATGGAATTATTGTGAAACCAGTCGTGCGGCCAATAAACTGTGTTGTTGGCCCGGGTTCGCTGCAAAACGGTACTCAAATCCAGTGTGTTTATAATTTTGCCATCCGCCGGATTCAGCTCATAAACCATATTGAACACCTGCCCTTTTTGATCGGAGCCGCTGTCGCTGCCTGTTATAAGCAGGGTGCCGTCATCTGTTTGCACGATGTCGTGGTGAACGCCGTAAGGCGAATAATAGATATTGTAAACACGCCCCAGCAAATCCACCTCGTACAGCAACGCCGCGCCCATCAGAGTGGAGCCTTTTGCGACGATCATACGCCCGTTTTCGCAGTCGGAATTTGTCCGTAAAAGATCAAAATCGCTGAAATACCAACGGAAATCCCCGTTTGCGTCATACGCAGACTTGGGCTGGTAGGTAAAGTTGAACCCGGCAGTATAGGATTCCGGCAAGGACAAACGCGTGATAATGTTAAGGTCCGCCAGCCACCCCGGCAACGGCTCTGTCCGGATAGACAGGGTTTGCTCCTTTTGCCCGCCAGCGGTATCCGCAGTCAACACAACCTGGTTTTCCGAGTCGGCATACAATCCATAAATAGGTATTACATGCCGCGTGTTGTAGCCGGGAAAGGTGAAAGCAACATCTGCAATACGTGTTTTTCCGGAGATACTCACCGATATTTGCGCTGCCTCGTTTGTTTCAAAGAGCGCCAATGCTGCCAGCGGTGATTGCCCATAGGGGTCTGTGATGATAAGAGGGTTATCCCAGGTATAGGCATGTGAATCCAGCTCGCCCAACAGGGACTCATCCACCGCTTGCTGGTGTTGCAACGTGTCCTGTGCTTCGGCTGCAAGCTGCTCAAATAAATTTGGGTCTTCCGTTATGGCGGATGCAGGCTGTGTATCCTGCTGTAAGTCTGCCGCTTGTGTGGCGGGTTTCATCCGTTTTGTTTCCTGCGTGTCGGCGTTTTTAGCCGTAATGTTGGCGGCTGCCACAAAGAGCAAAATAACGCACAGCAAAGAGAGGCACGAAACCCATATTTTTATTTTTCTGTTTCGCAGATTGTTCATTTGTTTCCTTCCGTTGTGCGGCAGGGCAAGGCTGTGCTTGCACCGCTCAAAGAACATCCCCAAAATACAGTACCATAAGCCACTCCTGTTTTCTTTCCCGTTCAGGGCGTTTTAGACCCGTTCAGGCCAAAGCCATTGTATAAAGCCTGCTTTTATTATACTAATAAAATAAGCGATATTATGGCAACCCTTGCACCCGTGGCAGCACGGGGTGCAATACAACACATACCATGGGGAGGAAAACAGGATGAAAAAAGTATTAAGTGTGATACTGTGCGTTGCGCTGGCAGTAACCATACTGGCAGGGTGTGGCGGCGACGACAGCAGCCGCAACAGCAGTGGTGCGGCAAGCGTCACGGTGGTGAATGAAGCCACATGGGCGTTTGAGGAAATATACATCAGCCCGAGTGACGCGGATTCGTGGGGGTACGACAAAGGCGCGCTGGATATAGGCGATTCGTATGACGTGTTGCTGGATGCGGCAGACGACGGATATTATGACATGGAAGCCACCGACGAAGCGGGCGACTACTGGACATTTATGGAATTACCGCTTGAAGATGGATGTACCATCTATATTTGGGAAGATGAAACGGATATTGTTGTGGATATAGAATATGCGGATGGCGACGGAACATCTGTTGAGGGGTCCCTTACTATAAACAGCGGTGATGCGGAGGAAGAACCCGCAGAGGAAGCGGCAGCGCCGCCTGCCCCGGGGTTTTACAATGTAACGCCGGAGATTATGGAAGAGCAGTCGCGTATCAACAACCACTCGCGCATAGCAATACATGGTGAATGGCGGTATGGGCCAATCTATGGAGAACAGGGCATTTACTTTGTGCGGGAAAAAGGGGCGGATGGCTCAGGCGGAATTGTGCTGGACGACCGTGGGATTGCAAGGGATATTGCTATCTTGGACGACGCCACCATGTTTTATACCCTAGATAACGCTGACGATGTGGAGGAGGGGCTTTATGTAAGCGGTACAGACGGCAGCAACCGTACACTGTTAGTAGCGGGGGACGTGAGCAGAATACAGCTTTTTGGCGGAAAGCTATACTATACCGGTGCGGCAAACGGCCATATCCTGCAATGCTATGACCCGGCGACGGGAGAAACGACGACAGTGCTGGACAAAGAGATATACTATCCCTATGTGTATGGCGATAAAATCATGTATCAATTGCAGGAAGGCGCGGGGGATACGCAGACCTCGTCTATCCATGTATGTGATATGGACGGATCGAACGAGGCCAGGATTACAACTACGTGGTCGCATTATCCGGTATATGACGGAGAATACCTCTATTATGCGGACGGGAATGACAACAACGCAATTTGTAGGATTTTGCCGGATGGGACCGGTGGGCAAAAGCTGTCTTCTATAAATGCCCAGGGGCTGATTGTGACGGCTGACGCAGTCTATTTTGCCAACAAGGATGATGGAAAGATTTACCGTATGAACAAGGATGGTACAGATGCGCGTATTTTTGCCCCGGATTCTTATACGACGAGCAGCCCCATCCTGTATGGCGGAGCCATTTACTACATTCAAAGAAATGCGGACAACACTGGCAACGGTGGGTATTATTATGTCAATATGGCAGATGGCTCCATTTACGCGGCAATGGCCACGCCTGATCCAAACCCCAAGCCCACGGCCACGCCCAAGCCAGGTGGGTCATCGTCCCAAGGAGATGCGTATATTCCGCCGGATTATTACTACTACGATGGCTGGGGAGATGACGAGATTGACGGTTACGGCGATGATTTTTATTACTATGACGAGGGTTGGGGCGACGATCTGTATTATTGATGCGATTTAGTTAGGTTTCGTCACAAAACAAGAGGGAGAAGTTATGAAAAAAAAGCTATGGCTTGTGCTGGCGTTTTTGCTGGCGGCAATTTGTCTGGCGGGCTGCACAAGCGAGCCTGATATTGAATCCAATTATGTGCAGGAAGCCTATGAAGAAGGGGTTTTGGATGGT
Organism: Christensenellaceae bacterium OttesenSCG-928-K19; assembly: GCA_030266015.1. Taxonomy (GTDB): domain Bacteria; phylum Bacillota; class Clostridia; order Christensenellales; family Christensenellaceae; genus UBA5399. Next base: position 33,142 of record JAJDHD010000019.1, read on the forward strand.
GTTGATGAGGAGGGTGATTTTGTAGAGGAAGCCATTCCCCACACAGGCGGCGAAGACTGGGCGATATATATTTATATGTGTGGCACAGACCTGGAAAGCGAGATTGGCATGGCCACGGCCAACATCAGCGAGCTGATGGAGGTTACCGATGCAAACCCGGATGTGAACGTATATATGCAAACAGGCGGTACCTATGAATGGCAAAACCCGTTTGTGGATCCGGAGGTGATGCAGCGCTTTCATGTGGATACACAAAACCAGCAGCTTACCTTGTTGGATGAGGGTGAGCTTGCCAGTATGGGGGATGAATCCACCCTGGTGGACTTCCTTGACTGGGCAACACAGCACAACACAGCAGATAAAATGGGCGTCCTGTTTTGGAACCATGGCGGAGGGCCGATAGACGGCTTGGAGAGCGACGAGATATTTGGCAATGCGCTTTCCATCGGAAACCTGAGGAACGCCTTTGATGAAAGCAACCCGGAAGGAGAACCTTTTCTGGAGTTTGTCGGGTTTGATACCTGCCTGATGGCGAATATTGAGGTTGCTGATATTTTGTCGGACCACGCGCGATACCTGATTGCCTCTGAAGAGATAGAGCCGGGCGGCGGTTGGGATTATGACTCATGGTATGCATATCTATGTGAAAATCCGGATGCCACAGGCGCGGAGCTGGGTACTGTGATCTGCGACAGCTATTACCAAAAATGCGAGCAAGATGGACGTGCAGACATGGCTACGCTGTCTGTTGTGGATCTTGCCGTGGCGGACGAGCTGATTGAAGAATTTTCCAACGTGGCGGCGTCTATGGCGGATGTATCAATGGTTGATGCCACCGCCAATGCCGAGATTATTCGCGGCGTGCAGGCCACGGAACGGTATGGCGGCGACACCGCAAGCGAAGGTTACACCAACCTGGTGGATGTGGGCGATATGGTTTACAATATCGCGGAGCAGCTGCCAGACGGCGGGCAAGGCTTCCTTAGTGCCATGGAGCAGGCTGTGGTATATAACGTGTGCGGCCCTTACCGTGCATATTCCACAGGACTCTCCATATACTACCCCATGATACTGAACACGGAGGACGAGGATTCCCTGCAAGCAATTTATGATTATGTATCAGCGTTTGGCGTAGATGAATACGGCATGTATATCTGCGATTTGTGGGGGCTTCCTTATGGTGATTTTGCACCGGCTGGCGAAACGGAGGAAGACACACCCATAGAAGACCCCCAGCCCCCTGTTGTGGGCGGGATGGAGGTTGTGATCAGCGAAGAAGCGACGGTTGATGAGGACGGCATGTATCACATGACAATCGACCCGGCTACGCTGGACAATGTAAAAGAGGTATCCTTCTCACTCTACGCGGATTTTGACAACGATATTTTCTGTTACCTCGGCAGCGACAATAACCTATATGTGGATTGGGAAACAGGATATGTGGAAGATAACTTCCAAGGCATGTGGCCCACGATAGACAACCAGTACGTCACATTTGATCTGGTGCAGTCCACAGCCGAATATATCATCTACTCCGTTCCCATTCTGCTGAATGGTGAGTCCACCAACCTGCGTGTGGTTTGGGAATGGGAGGATCCGGAAGATCCAAACAATTACAATGGGCAGTATGTCATATGGGGCGCGTGGGACGGTATTGACAGCGAAACAGGTATGCCCTCGCGTGATATCAAGGAAATTGTGGACGGGGACGAAGTAATACCGATTTTATATTGTTTTGACATGAATGACCCGGACAACATGTTTGAGGTAGAGGGTATGCCCATCATTGTGGATGGCGGACTGCTGTTGGAGGAATATGAGCTTCAACCCGGCGACTATTGGTATAACTTTGGCGTGGAAGACCTGATGGGAGGCTACACCTATTCAGATTTTGCCGTTATCACAATCGATGAAGCGGGCGACATGTATATTGCAGAAACATAACACCGGTGTACTTTATTGAAAGCAGAAAGGATTTTTGATAATGCAGATAAGAAAATCATGGAAAATGCATATTGTTTTATGCTGTCTGCTGCTTGCCATGCTTTTGGCAATAACAGCCTGCTCTGCGCCACAGGCTGAGGAGGCATCCTCGCCGGCACAAACAGCGACGCCCGCGCCAGAGCCTTCGGCCGAGGCTACGACACCTGCTGCGTCATCCGCGCCCACACAGGGCACGGAGGATGCGGAGGCGGAAATGCTGACAGACTTTACCGCCCGGCAGGCGGCGCATGCGCAAGCAGACAAGGAGATTGCAGGTGAATTTGCGGCGGAAGAATACACACCCGAATCCCCGCTGGTGATTCCAGACCCTTATGGGGAATCACCCCTGACGGCTATGGTTTTATTTCAAACGCCGGAGCCCACATCAGCCGAAATTACGGTGAAGGGAAAGGATGACGCGACCTCCATTAGCCATGAATTCAATAAATCGGTAACAGAGCACAGGCTTCCTGTTTATGGGCTTTATGCAGACACACTCAACGAGGTGGCGATTATACTGAAAAGTGAGGATGGTACAACCACGGAACATACGGTTTCCATCCAGACAGCAGCTTTGCCCGGTGATATATCCAAAGCAGAGGTGCGGACCGCCCAGCCGGAAAAGATGGCAGATGGCCTGACTTTCTTTGATTGCCCACATTTGAACGGCAATTATGCACTGGCTGTTGATGCAAACGGGGACATCCGCTGGTACCTGACAGATAAAAACCTAAATTTTGGGATGAATATGTCGTTTATGGAAAATGGCAACTTTATAGTCGGCTCGGGAAACGTGCAGCCGGGTGGCTATAATAACTTGCAAAGCGTGATAGAGCTTTCGCCCTTAGGAAAGTTTGTCCGGGAATATGAAATATACTCGTTGCACCATGATGTTCGCGAAAAGTCGAATGGCAACCTGATTATGGCAGCATCAATGGAAGGGCGTGAGTCCCAGAACGACTACATTGTGGAGGTGGACAGGCAAACGGGGGAAATACTTGACTCATGGGATCTTATGGAAATACTGCCCATGAGCGTGTTCGACACGCAGCCGCCCTATAGCGGCGGCTTGAACAACTGGCTTCACAATAACGGCCTCTGGTATATTGAAGAGGAGGATGCTTTGCTTATTTCCGGCAGGCACCAAAACCTTGTGGCAAAAATTGATGCAAAAACAAAGGAGCTGATTTGGGCATTCTCCCAAACGGTGGGAGAGCTGAACGAAGAAATGCGACCCTACCTGCTGGAACCGGCAGATGGCGAATTTGAATATCCAACATCGCAGCACGCGCCCATGCTTCTGCCGGACGGGCGGCTCATGCTATTTGACAACCGCAACCAAATGGAGACTCCGGAGGACGGCGCAGAGCTCGACCAGGAGCTGCTTTACTCTCGCGCGGTAATTTATTCCATTGATGAGGAAAACCAAACGATAGCCCAGGACTGGCAGTTTGGCAAAGAACGCCAAGACCTCTATAGCTCCTTTGCGAGCGATGTGGATTATCTTGGTGAGAACCATTATATGATAGACTTTGGCGGTATGTATGTAAAAGAAGATGGAACGCATTATGATCACCTGTTTACACCGCCGGAAATTAAATTTGCGTCCTCCCGTACCTCCGTTGTTGTGGAGTTGTTGAACGACGAGATTGTCTTTGAGGTTTTGCTCTATGGGAATGAAAACTCCAATTCCTCCAAGGCAGAGCGCCATGTCATTTATCAAAATGCGCAGGAGATTACATTGGGATAAGGGGACACACGGTCTGTGCCCCTGTTAATGATGGAAAAGAATGAACTTCGGGTTGCTTTAATATATTTGAAGCGTTCGGGGTTCGTTCTTTATTTGGGCGGATAGGGGTGTGGTAAACAGAGTGAGGATAATATATACTGACATGAAGATAGTGCAATCCACCTTCGCATATAATGAAGCTGTAAGACAAACTGGAGAAAACAGGTGGTTGCGATGAGGGTATTGGTTGTATGTTTGGGGCTTATCATGGTTTTGATTCATGGCGCGGCGACATTCCGGCAGCGGTTGGGAAAATGCTTTGGGGTAGAAAAGAGCGTATCATAAAAACCACCCAGGTGTTTTGTTAAGCATAAAAAACAGCGGAACATAATGAAACATCCTCCGATGGAGCCAGATTCCCCGGCGAAAAAGCAGGATGTTTTTTTGTATCCAACTATTGCTATAGTGTTTATGGCGAGACCAGCCCGGGGATTGTGGTTTAGGCACGCAGGACAATTGTGCATGACATAGCACAGGGAATCATGGCAAAGGTGAAAGAACACGAGAGAATGGAAGGAAAGCGATATTTGTTTACCCAAAACACAAATCCGGCAAAAAATGGCCAATAAGAATTGACAAAAACGCCCGAAATGCTATACACTTCAATAGTAGTTATTTACAAAAAATTATCCGGGGGTACGATATGGAAACAGAAACCTATAATCCTTTTTTAAATGCACAAAAGCAATTTGACAGCGTTGCGGAGCTGCTTAATCTGGATAGCGGGACGCGCGAGCTGTTAAGGCGTCCAATGAAAGAACAGCATTTTACAATTCCAGTGAAGATGGATGATGGCACCACGCAGGTGTTTCAGGCATACCGCATAAAGCACAACGACGCCAGGGGGCCGGCCAAAGGCGGCATACGCTTCCATCCACAGGAAACGGCGGACACGGTACGGGCTCTTTCTATGTGGATGACGTGGAAATGCGCGGTTGTGGATATCCCATTGGGTGGCGGAAAAGGCGGTGTGATCTGTGACCCGCATAACCTGACCAAAGCGGAGCAGGAGAGGCTTTGCCGTGGTTATGTTCGCCAGCTTTATGGGCAGATTGGGCCGGTGCTCGATGTTCCCGCACCGGATGTGATGACCAATGGGCAGCATATGCTGTGGATGATGGATGAATATGAAAAGCTGATGGGCGGTCATTTCCCCGGCGTGATAACGGGTAAACCGGTTGGCATGGGTGGCTCGCTTGGGCGGACCGAGGCCACTGGCTATGGGGTTATTTACACCCTGAAAGGGCTGCTGGAGTATATGAACCTTCCCGCAGCAAATACAACCGCCAGCTTCCAGGGATTTGGAAATGTGGCGGAATACGCGGCGCGTATGTATACGGAGCTTGGCGGCACGGTGATCGCTGTTTCCTGCTGGGATCAGGAGGATGCAAAGTCTTATACATACCGCAAGCTGGCAGGCTGTGATATTGACGAACTGGTAAGTATTAAAAATACGTTTGGCAGCATTGACAAAAATAAAGCACAAGACCTTGGCTACGAAATTCTGCCGGGGGATGAGTGGATTTGCCAAGAGGTGGACATCTTGATTCCGGCTGCGCTGGAAAACCAGATTACACCTGACACATGCGCACAGATGTCCCCGAAAGTGAAAATAATATGTGAAGCGGCAAATGGGCCAACTACGCCGGATAGTGATGCAATCCTGCAAAGTAAAAATGTTGTTGTTTTGCCTGATTTTCTCTGTAACGCGGGCGGGGTAACCTGTAGCTATTTTGAGCAGGTGCAGTGCAACATGAACTACTTCTGGAGTAAGGAAGAAGTGCTGGAGAAGCTGGAATACAGCATGACCAACGCGTTTGCCGCGGTGAATGAGCTGGCACAGGATAAAAAGCTTTCCCTGCGGGACGCGGCATATGTAATCGCAATCAATCGTGTTGTGGATGCGGTGAAGCTTCGGGGATGGGTTTAAGTTTTAAATTTTCCCTAAGCCTAAAAGGAAGACAAATATGACCGAGCGTGATTTACAGCTACAAGAGCTCACAGAGCGCGCCAAAGAACTGGAATGCCTCTATGCTGTTGATGAATTATTACAGGATCATCAGCTTTCCCTGCCTATGGCGTTGGCAAAACTGGTAGATATTATTCCGATTGGATTTACGGACCCGCAGGCTTGCCGGGTCCGTATCTATTTTAGGAACGAGGTTTACAGCGCGCCGGATTTTGAAAAAGCAACCGTTTTATGCGTAACGGGTGTTTATGAAGAGGACGAAGGGCCTGGCCGGGAAGAGGTCGGCAGGATAGAGGTTGGGTATCTGGAGCGGCAGGGCCAGGAGCGGCAGGAATTGCTGGAAGACGAGGAAAAACTCCTTCATGTTATTTCCAGGCGTGTTTCCCAGATTGTCCTGAGCACAGAGCGGGAGATTCACCTGCTGGTGGATATGCTGCAGCAAATCAATCCGGATATGCTGGAGCATGTGGGTGAAAAACTCAACGTGCATATGAAAGATGTCTTGGGAATAGAAGAGAAAGGGCTTTCTGCGGAGGCAACAGAAGAGTATACACCGCATACTTATGGAGAAACAAACACGCCTCTGCAATTAAACCTGGAAAATGGCACGACGCCTTTAACCAAGAGAATTATCGAAAACGCGGTGTCGTTTTTGCCGCGAGGAGGCGTTTTCCCCCTAATCAGCAAGTGGGTGCAGGAAGAGCGAATTTTTGCACTGGTGAAAACTGTGGACGACCCCAGCGCCAGCATTGGTGACGTGCTCACCGCCGTATATAAGTACATTCAGGCGACAGACCTGGATAATGGCACCGCAGAAACCTCCCTCACGGAATCGTGGCTTACGGCGGAATTGTCACATCGTTTTTTATCAAATGACAGCCAGATGCTTAACCTGGTGCTGGATAACATCCGCGTGGCCGACTTTGCACCCATGCTGGAAAGAATTATCGGCACCGAGGTCAGCAGGGGCAATATTGGTGGAAAGGGCGCGGGGCTTTTTATTGCCCAGCAAATATTGCGCAATGCGGCGGAGGAAGACCCGCTGCTTAAGGATATCAAAACACCACACACCTGGTATGTTGCCACAGATAAAATCACCGACTTTCTGCAATACAATAACATGAAAGACCTGAACGCGTATAAATACAACTCCGCATTTTATTTGCGTATGACGTATGATGACGTCGTTTCTAAAATCAAGCGCGCAAAATTGCCGCCCAGAATGGTCAATATGCTGCGCGTTGTGTTGGATGACCTGGAGGGAAGGCCACTGATTGTCCGTTCTTCCTCTCTGCTGGAGGACAGCCATGCAGGTGCGTTTAGTGGAAAATACAAGAGTTTATTTTTGGCAAACCAGGGCCCCAAGGAAAAGCGGCTGCAGGAATTGATGGATGCCATACTGGAAGTATATTCCTCTATGTATAACCCGGACTCCATCAGCTATCGCAAAGAACGCGGATTGCTGAACTCCACAGAGCAGATGGGTATTTTGATCCAGGAGGTTGTGGGGCGGCAGGTTGGAAAGTATTATATGCCTGTTTATGCGGGCGTTGCCTTTTCGCACAACTTGTTCCGCTGGTCTACAAGGATCAACAGGGACGGTGGCCTTGTTCGTCTTGTTATGGGCCTGGGAACGCGCGCGGTAGACAGGGTAAACGATGATTATCCAGTGCTGTTTTCGCCGGAAAAGCCAGAGCTGCGGGTAAACCAGACGCCGGACGATATACGGCATTATTCGCCCAAGCAGGTTGATTTGATCGATCTGGAACGTAACCGTTTTGAAACGATGGACGCGTCCACGCTGTTGTGGGAATATGGGGATGAAATCCCCGACTTGTACCGTTATATATCTGTATACAATATGGATATCATGGAAAACAGGAACGCATTTACCCTGAATACGAAAAAAGACGATATGGTAGTAACGTTTGACAGCCTGCTTTCTTCGGGTGAGCTGCCAAAACGGATAAAGCGGATGCTGGATGTTTTGCAGAAAAAAATGCAAACGCCTGTGGATATTGAGTTTGCGTTTGACGGGGATCACCTGTACCTGTTGCAATGCCGGCCACAGGGCGAGGGCGCAATGCGCAGCCCCGCGCCCATTCCGCAAAATTTAGAGAAAAAGAATGTGGTCTTTACCGCTAACCGATTTATTTCAGATGGCCAGTTGCATGGCGTCACCCATATTGTTTATGTGGATGGCGATGAATACGACAGGCTTTCTACAAAAAATGACATGCTTGCCGTTGGCAAGGTAATCGGGCTTTTAAATGAAGCGCTACCCAAGCGGCAGTTTATACTGATTGGCCCTGGCCGCTGGGGCAGCCGCGGGGATATTAAGCTGGGTGTGCGCGTTACCTATTCCGATATTTCCAGCACGGCGGCACTTATAGAGGTTGCCAAGAAAAAAGCTTCTTACACACCGGTACTTTCCTTTGGCACGCATTTTTTCCAGGATCTTGTGGAGGCGGATATACTATATATTCCCCTTTATCCAGATCAGAAGGGCGCCATTTTCCGGGAAAGCTTTTTCCGGCACGCCAAAAATTCTCTGGAGGAAATCGTACCGGAATACGCGCATCTTTCGCATGTGGTAAAGGTAATAGATGTGCCGGCTGGTAATTACGGCAAGACGCTCTCCATACATATGAATTCCAATTTGGAAAAGGCGGTCGCGTTTTTAACGGATGAAGAGGTAAGCCACGCAGATACTTCGCTGGCAGAGCCAACAGAACAGGCGTCGTGGAAGATGACGGAGAGCAAGGAGCATTGGCAATGGCGTTATTACATGGCGAAGCAGATTGCGGATAATCTGGATATGGAAAAGCTGGGGGTAAAGGGTATATATCTTTTTGGCAGCACAAATACCGGGAATTCCAGCTTGGGAAGCGATATTGACCTGCTGCTGCATATTGACGGTAACGAAGAGCAACGGCTTTTGCTGAGAAGCTGGCTGGATGGATGGAGCCAGGCGCTTGCAAAAATCAATTTCCTCCATACAGGATATGATGCGGGTAAGCTGTTGGATTATCATTTGGTTACGGATCGGGATATTGAAAATAAAGATCCTTACGCACAAAAAATCAACTCTGTAATTGACCCGATAGAGAGCTTGCGAATACGCACATGATGGTGAGCGCAAGTGGGGCCAAAGGCATGGCCTTTATCCAGACACGGTATATTGCGCAAGGATATCCGCGGCGGTAGTTTAATGCAGCATTTGCCGTTGGTTCAGCTGTGCGCTCAATTCCTGTATCAGCTCCAGCTGTTTTTTCATTTCGTCAAGTCTTTCGGCGACAAGATTCATGGACAGGCACATAAACTGAGATGTTTCTATCGTATTTTCTTTCAGGTTTTGGTATGCTTTTGCCAGGCTTTCCAGCAGAAGGTTTAGTTTATCTCCCGATGTTGTTTCTTCGTAGTTTTTTTGATGACTCATATTTTCCTCTCACCCTATTTATGGATTACTAAGTTATGCGACCCACACTGCCTCTTAGCCGTAGAATGCGCACCTATACGATTGCTTGCCAGATACTCACATTTTAATGGCAAGGCAAGGATGATCCTGCCTATGCCATCACAACATTGCCTCATATCTGATTTTTCTATATCAAAATTATATGAAATGAGGACGGGAAGAATCTCAAACAAATTGGGGGAATTGACAAAAAGTTATACACTTTGGCCTGATTGTGTTGTTGACTAGGCGAAAGGCATCAGGGGTTGGACACTACCCGGTTTCGTCCGGCGTTTTTGGCATGGTAGAGGCATTTGTCCGCGCGCTTTAGCACATCGTCTTCCCCTTCGCCGGGTTCTGCCTGCACAAGGCCTATGCTGACCGTCATGCGCGCTCCGTTGTGGAATGTGATTTCGCTGACAGCCTTTCTTATGCGCTCTGCAATTTCTTTGGCTTTTGGGAATTCTATTTGATTTAAAACCACGATGAATTCTTCGCCGCCCAGGCGTGCCAGTATATCGTCTTTTCTTAAGTTGTCCTGTATTGCCGTGGTAAAACGGACAAGGGCTTCATCACCGAATCCATGTCCCCATGTGTCGTTTATTTGTTTAAAATGGTCGATATCAAGCGCCATGACACACAGGTCTTTTGGGGGTTGAATCTCTGGTTGGAGCTTGACTTCAAGGAAGTTGCTGAGGAAGCGCCGGTTGTATGTGCCAGTCAGCGGATCCCTGTTTGTCAGTTCCTCCAGCTTCTTATTGGTATCTTCTTCACTTTTTAGAAGGCCGTGGATACGGCGTTGCTCTTCCTCAAAGGTGTTTTTGACATAAACGCCCAAGATTGCGATTCCCGATAGGGCAAGGGTGAGCGCCACAATATAATCAAAAAAATCTGCTTGCCTACTTCCGTGTGGAACAATAATATTCGGATACAAATAACTCAGTGTACAAATACAAAGCCACAATACAATATTTGCTATTATTAGGAGAACGCGTGTTTTTCCAATAAACATAATTGTGAGGAGGAAACATGCAAGGATAGAAAACAATCCCGCGGTGCCATCATAGCCTGCTGTTTGGAAAAAAAGAAACGGAATATAGAAAAATAGTACAAATAATAATAGCGGCCTGGTTAATGCCATGCGCCATTTTATTGGAATAAAGAGGATGATGACATTAAAAACAATGAAGCTCCATTGAAATACGACCCCGTAGAGCCCTTTTTGCAGTAACGTGTTGGTTGTGGCCGAGATAATCGAAATAACCAGGCACTCAAAGAAAAAGATCATATAGATTCTGTAGTTAAATGGCAAAGCCTTGCCAAAGTACATTCGATTCATAAATGATGCAATTCTATTCATCTCGTGTTTTCCTGTTTTATGATTTTTTCAAACACCTGGTTGTCGTTTTACGCCACCTGCTGTCTGGCCAAAAGACCTGTGTTCACAATCCGGTGGGAGCCTTTCTTTTAATATAAACATTCGGATCAATCATTTTAAGCCGCTGCACGAAATCTGCGGGAGCCAACCGGGGATAATGCTTCAGCCATTCTTCTATGGTATAAATGACGCCGGCACTGCAATAATCTGTGTATAATTCGCGGTTTATCTTATCGTGTATTACATCTTTCAAAAGATGGTACATTTGTTTTTTGAGCCATCCCCGGAAATACTCCCTTAAAGAATTTTGCCCGTCCAGCTCAAGCGCGCTGACATAAAACTCACGGTTTTCATAAAGGTATTCACAAAGCTTCTCTATGCGTCGCCAGGTTTTTGCTTTTGGCAACCGTTTTAAAACCCTGGCTGTTTCTGTGCTGAAGATCCAGGTTAACAGTTCATATTTGTCGAGAAAATGGTAATAGAAAGTCGCACGGCTCATATTACATTTTGAACAAATATTGTTTACCGTAATCTTCTTAAATGGCATACTGATCATCAATTCCTTGAGGGCGCCTGCCAAAGCTGCTTTGGTAATATTTGATTCGGCCACCGTCACCACCCCGTTTTCTGTTGCTCCTTTCACTCGCCGGATTTTGACAATATGCAAAAATGGCTGCTACAAGCTAAAATTCCCGGTTTTTGCCGCGAGCTGCTCAAAGGGCACCGGGCGGGAGAAATAATATCCTTGCGCGTAGTCAATATTAAATCCTTGTATCAACTCCAACTGCGCCTCGGTTTCCACGCCCTCAACAATCAGGCTCATGCCAAGATGCGCTGCAAGGTCGGCTAACACGCGAAGAAGGTACTGTTTGTAGTCATTCCCCACCATGCCGTCAATAAATTTCTTTTCAGTTTTCAATATTTGCGCTGATATGTTAACAAGATTGCTAATGCTGGAATACCCTGTGCCAAAGTCGTCCAGGCAAAGCATAACCCCGGCGTCCTCCAACTTCTTAAGTGCGCGAAGGTCTTCTTCTTCAAAGCTCATCTTTGCGCTTTCAGTGATTTCAAGGTTGAGCTTTTTTGCGGGGAATCCGGTCTCCAGCAAGTTTCTCATCAAGCCATGCATGAATTTTTCATTCACTTTGTGTGTGGGCGAAAAGTTGACGCTCAAAAAAAAGTCTTTTTGATCCAACCCCAGCTTCACGCAGTCACGCATAGCACGTTTTCGTACCCAGCTATCTATTTGCTCAATCAATCCCAGCTGCTCTGCAAGATGAATGAATTCAATAGGTGAAACGGCCTCACCGTCTGGCGCGGTCCACCGGCACAGTGCTTCCACGGCGCTCCACTTCATGTTATCCAGCTTAATTATGGGCTGGTAATATACGTCAAATCCCTGCATACCTGTATTTACACACTGGACAAGCCAAGCCCGCAGCGCGATCATTCGCCGGATATGCCCATCCGTCTCCTCATCATAAACCGCAAAGCCCTCATATTTTGGCACCATCCAGGACGTGCGAAGCAGAATATTTCGCATCTCGTTTTTAATATATTTGCCATGGATAACACCAGCCTTAACAGGGCAGAATACGGAGATAACATGGCCATCGCTGCAAATTTCCCATGGACGGTTAAAGCGTGTTAAAATTTCTTTGGCGCGGGCTTTGATGTCACCCATATCTACGTTCCGGCCAAGGATTGCAAAGCCTCTGTCGATAACATAAAGCTGCGCGCGCCGCGTTTCGCTTTCTAGCAGCCAATCGCGAATGCTTATGAGAAGCTGGTCCCCGTTCTCCCAGCCATAGAGATTATATAGTTCGGTAAGTTGCTCCAGTGTTATAAACAGAAGGGAAACTGTTTCGAGGTTTGCGAGTTCGTTGATATCTTGCTCAAGCTTTTCCCCGTTAGGCAGATGCAACACAGGATCGAAATATACGAGGTTGTCATGCTTGTATCTTGTACGCACGATGTCGCTGACGTCCGTAATAGTCAGCAGTATGCAGCTTGTGGCATTATACTCGGTCTCTTTTACAGAAACCTGCTCCCATACGTTTTTTTCCGGCCAGTAATAGACTGTGCTGTTTTCAATTCCATTTTCACATTCAATTAAAAGACGTTCATAAACAGGAATAAATTCCGGGCGAAAAATTTGTTTGTAGGATTTTCCCAAAATATAATCCCGTTCTTTTCCAAGCGCGGCGCATACATGCTCATTGCAAAAGAGGATTTCCCCTGTTATTTTATCCAGCGCCAACACACCGGCATTGATTTCATCCAGCAGCATTCTGGTTTCAATCAGGTTTTCAGAATACTTTTCCACGGTTGTCACTTCCATTCAGGAGAGGTTTTTTCAATATCTGTCATCCGGTTCGATCCTGCGTGCCGATCTGCTTCAAAGCGAACGGCCTACTGCCGGAGATCATAGGCCTGTTATTTAACCTGTGTTTTACGGCGCATTGGTTTTAGAACCCATTTCCCCTGTTTATATCGTAACGGAAAAAAAAGTCGCGAAAAACCGCCCAAAAGAATTTGGAAGGATATATTTTTATTTAAGGATATTTTTGAAATGCAATACTATTTTAATAGGCCGGATTCCATTGCAATGCGAATTGCGTCGGCGCGATTTACAGCGCCCAGCTTGTTGTAG
>JAJDHD010000002.1 GCA_030266015.1 Christensenellaceae bacterium OttesenSCG-928-K19
TGATAGAATTGAATTTATCAGAAAGAAAAAAAGCAGGGAAGCGTCAAAAGCAGAGGAAAACAAGAGTATTTTAAATATTCATTATAAGGGAGAACAAAAAAAGCATGAATGCCTGGTTTTTAATAAAGAAAGCGCAAAAAAAAATAAAGCTGCCGCAGAAGCTGTCTCAATGCACAAAGTTGGATTCTGAAAACTTTCAGGTATATGTATATTTTAATGAAAAATACCAAAAAGACCATGTCGAGTATTGCGATGAACGTTATATCATAGTACATAATGGCATTTTGTTGAATAAGGAGGAGTTATTCTTAAAATATAACGAGGAAGACCTTTGCTCTTTAATAAGGCGGTTGAACAGGGAGGGCGTGCAGGATTTCTATAACGAATTCCGGGGGCTGTTTAATGGTTTGATTATTGATAAGTCAATAGGAAATGCTCTTATGTACCAATGCCATATTGGCGGGAATCCGCTGTTTTATTATTCCAAAGATTGTCTTGCCTTGGTTTCCCCCGATTACAAAATGATTGTTGATGTTTTGCGTGAAAATAATATTGCCTATTCATTTGATGAGGTAGCTGCGGACGCTATCTTTACGTTCCAATATATTTTGGACAACAGGACACTGATAAATGAGATAAAGAGGTTGCCGGCAGGCGGATATATTACTTGTAACAAGGATGGGTTCAATAGGGGGACCTATTTCACTTTTGATAATACGAACGTACGGGATATTTCGGAGGAAGAAGCGGTTGAGATTATGGACAGCAGCTTCACTACTGCCGTGGATCGGTGCCTGAAGAAGAATGCCGAATATGGGATTAAGGAGCATTTGCTTGACCTAAGCGGCGGGTATGATTCAAGGATATTGAATTGTACCGCAAAAAAGCTGGGCTATGATAATATTGTAAATGTTTGTTACGGGCAAAGTGGAAGTCGCGACCAAGCTGCCGCTACCCAAATGGCCCGATTGTTGGGCAACGAATTTATTTTTAAATCATTGGATGATGCTTCCTTTATTTATGATGTTGACGAAATAGTCGATATGAATTTTGGGCTTGCCGACTATGCGGCGAGCACAGGGGCAAACAGGCTTCTTAAATATCTGGATACAGACCGTTTTGGATTTGAACATACTGGCCTTATTGGTGATACCATTACCGGTACACTAAACCCGGGGCCAAAGCATATGAGTATTCAGGAAGGATTGCAAGCCAGGGGCAAAGAATTGCCCGAGAGTGTGGACATTAGCCGATACTCCAATTATGACCTGTTTTTTCTTTATACGGATGGATTTAATGGAATGCTTAGCTCTACGTTTGTCAGAAGGCAGTATCTTGAGGTGACATCGCCATTTCTAGATGTGGATTTTGTTGCTGTTTGTCTTTCGCTTCCGTTGGAATACAGGTATAACCATGTGATTTATCACAAGTGGATCAAGAGCAAATATCCAGAGGCGTATGAGGTTATTTCTACACGTGCATCAAGCTTTTTGAGTAAGATAAAACATGTTTGTCATAGGGTGGGGCAAAAACTGGTGAGCAATCCCACAAAAAAACCAAGCTATTACAATATGAACCCATTTATGTATTGGTATGCGACGAACGGAAAAATCCGTAGCTTTGTCAGCGAGTACTACCAAACCCATAAACACGTGCTGGAAAACTATCCGGAGACGCTTCAAAAAGTGGAGCACGTTGCTCAGAATGGAACTATTTTTGATAAAGTAAGGATGTTAACGGTGCTGGGTATGCTGTCTAAATTTTTTTAATAGCAGCCCTGCGTATGCGTTGCGTACCCGCGCTGCGCTAACGGGGAATTGCGCAATAAGTCTTACGTACATTCCATGAATATCTTGTGAAAATAGCCCGTTGATTCTATTGCGGGCTTGTTGATTTTATGCAGTAAAATTGGGCTAAAACCATTTCTTTTTTTTGAAATATGCAATGCTGATGATGACAATTGCTGCACAAATGACAATGACGACGGGGTAGGAAAACTCCGCGTCATATTCCGGCATGCGTAGATTCATGCCATACCAGCCCACCACCAATGTAAGAGGAAGAAAGATTGTCGCAATTACAGTAAAAAAACGCATTGTTTTGTTTAAGGTGATGTCTACCTGTGCCTGATATGCCTCTCTTACCTGCGTTACATAATCTCGCAGATTGAGCACGTCATGGTAAAGGCGGTCTACCCGGTTTGCCTGGAAGTGCAGGGAATTTAATGTGTTTTCACTCAAAAAATGATTTCGGTTTTCTTCCATATCTTCAAAAAGATCGACCAGCGACTCATAATAACGTTTTAGTTTCAATAATTCCTTGCGCAAAACGCCAATGCTGGCATAAAAATCATTATCACTTTCTGTAGTAACAGCATCCTCCATGGCGATCACTTTTTCCTCAATTGCTTCAAGCCCCAGTTCATCCGTTTCCGTCAGCTTAACAAAAAAGTGATAGAGCACGTTGTCTAAATTAGTAAGCTTATCCAAGTTGTTTTCTATCTCTTGTATAAAGCTTTCTGAAACTTTTGTTTTATTCAGTATAAATATAAGCTTGCTCGCAGCAAAATAGATTTCAGCTATCCCAGAAGCTGTCGACAGGTCCTTTGCGGCGGGAACCTTGATGTAAATGTAATCAAAATCCTCATGACTTTCAAAATAATTCCCATCAGCAGCTTTGTCATTGGGCGTGGCGCGCGAAGGAAAGAGCTTTGGAAGCAGCAGCGCTTCCTCTCGCTTTTCGGCAAAGCAAAGAATGTTTTTTTCGCTATTCTCCAGCAAACTGTGGTCATCTATTCTCTTCCCGTTCAAAAAAGCAAGCATTGTGTCTCTCCGTCCATAAACCAGTAACCGTGATTATTGATTGTTGTTAAGTTTTCTCATTTCATGTGTATTGCGAATTTCTTTATTCAGGAAATAGGAAATAACAGTGCGTATGGCAACAATCGCAGCCAGGCGAATAATATCATCCAGCGTAGGTTTTAAAATAGAATCGACAATGTCTGCTGCAATGAGTATCTCCAAGCTTAGCAAAACATAACCGCCAAGGCTGTTTTTCACTTCGGTGAGCTGTTGCAGCTTTGCCAGGCTGTCTTTTGTACGAAAGCGAGAAAGGAAGAAATCTTTAGCGCTCACAACAACTCCCCAAACCAAAACAATAATAGAAAACAGGCTGAGACAAATGACAACAACATCTAAAACGGGCGCAAATTGTTCCATGTTGGATCCCCCTTTTCTAATACTATCTTTAATATCACCTTATTTTCGGTGCTTTAAACCTTCTGGGAGCATCCGTGCCTGTATTTTCTTTGAACTTGCAGGTGTTCAAATATGTACATGTAAAAGCAATGCCTTTAGCATGCGGGATGGTGTGAGGGGTTGTGTTGCACATTATTTAAATAGTGGGTGAGGCTTTTTTCGGGGAATTACAGTATGGAAACTGCACCAGCAGGGCACACCTCTCGGCATAGGCCGCAGTGCAGACAGTTATGCTGGTGTATTTTGTAAGGCGTTCCTTCTTCTATGCAATCCTGCGGGCAGCTTTGCGCACAGGTGCCGCACGAGATGCAGTCCTTTGTAATCAAAAATCCTTTTTCCTTTGCGCAGGCGCCGCCAAAGGCAAAGCTCTTGCGATAGATGGGGGTATCGCCCAAATCAAACAGCTCGCCATAGCCGGATTGCACACAAAATGCGTCTAATATACGCCTCTTGTCACCCGGATACACATCGTTAATCCCTTTAAAATGGTCAAAAATAATATCGACATATTCGCGAGGCGCGGGCTTAATGGTGGCATTGATTCGAATCATGCGCCAATCCTTTGTCATACCCACAATGCCAATATTGCTGTTGGCAATAAGCTGGTGATAAAATTCCTTGCCACGCGCTGTCACAAAATATAGATTTCCTTTATAATAAAGCGTGTCGATGATGCGAACCTGCGGCGAGCCGGCCTCGTCCACAGTGGCAATAGAAAGTGAACGGATTTCACCTAACAACTCCATGCAATCCTGAGCCGTATACATATAAAAAGCCCTCCTCTTGTACAGCAATTACTGTTATTCTATGCATAAATAACTGCAAACGCAATAGGGAAAAGGTAAAACAAATCAAAAACTGGGTTAAGTTTTTCCGGAATATGCCGATATAGTTATCACAGCCCTAAAAAGCGCGGGGTTACTATGGTGCGCTTATATGCAGAATAGCAGGCAAGGATGCCGAGGCAAATTGCATATCCAACAAAGAATGGATATTGTGAGGAAACGTAATGGATTACGAAAAATTTAATTATCAAATCAATCGTTTTTGTGAATTCAAAAGTGCGGAAACAGAAAACAGGTTTTTAAGCAGAGAAGGGCGAAGCGGCGTCAAAATGATTAGGGTTATGATTTTGATGGTTGGCATATTTTTCTTTGCTTTTTTAATGGCCGATCATTTTTATTATAAGAATACGCAGGATGTGTTTTTGTATTCACTGCTCATTCGCATGGTGGTGCTATTTACCTGTGTAGTGATGTTCTTTGCGATGGATAGGATAAAAAACTACAGGACGGTGATGGGCCTGCTGTCATTCACGGAGTTGTTGATATTTTTTGCGTATATGCTGATTTGCTTTGTGCAGCAGTCACAAATTTTTCTGCAACAGGCAATGGGTGTTATATTGCTAATCCTTGTGGCTTTTCTGATTCCTAATCGCTGGAAAAACAGCCTGATGAACGGTTGCCTTATGCTGGTGGTGTTTTTGCTGCTGGCTCCACTTTATGCAGATAAACCCAATGCTGCGGGAATGGTGGAGGTCAGCTCGTATGTGGGACTGTTCTTGGTTGGTATGGCAGTGCTGATTTACTTAAAAGAGCGCTCAAAGCGTGTGCAATATGCAAATGAGAAAAAGCTGGAAATTATGACATTTACGGACAGTCTTACAAAAATTTATAACAGGTTGAAATTTGAGACAGTGCTAGAGACGCAACTTGAAACAGTACAGGAGACAAAAAATCCGTTTAGCGTGCTGCTGTTTGACCTGGATAACTTTAAACGGGTCAACGACGAATATGGACATGCGGTGGGCGATAGGGTATTGCAGGAAGCCGCAAGGGTGATAAAGAGCAACATTCGCGAGGGTGATGTGTTTGCGCGCTGGGGCGGCGAGGAATTTGTGGTGTTGTTTGAAAACACGATGCTGGAAAAAGGCGTGGAGCTGGCGGAACGCTTGCGTAGGGCGGTGGAATCACATTACTTTGAGCGTGCAGGACGTGTTACAATCAGTAGTGGCATTACGCAATATGCCGATGGCGATACTGATTCAGCCATTATTAAACGTGCGGACGACCTGATGTATTTGGCAAAAGCAGAAGGAAAAAATATTGTGATGAGCAAATCGCCAGAGAAAAAAGAAGCGCCCGACCCCGGATTGGAGCCGGTGGGCTTGCAGCCTTGGTAGGCTGGCGATAAATCAGGCTATTAATAAAGAATGCTTATGTACAAGGCCGCCGGAAAATCTTTTCCCGGTGGTTTTTATGTGGTTGTGGCTAATACCTTTTTTCGGTATTCCCTGGGGGTGGAGCCGGTGGCCTCACGGAACAGCTTTCCAAAATAACTGGGCGCGTTGTAGCCGACGGAAAAGCTGATGTCGATGACTGGCATATCTGTGCGCGCCAGAAGCTCGGCGGCAACACGGATACGGTATTTGGTGATATAGCTGAAGGTGGACATCCCCAGATGTTCCTGAAAAGCACGGCTGCATTCCCTTGGGCTGATATTAGCGCTTGCGGCCACGTCCTCCAGGGAGATATCATCTGCGAAATGATCGTGGATGTAGGTGAGCATCTTTTTGATGCGTGTATCGTTTTGCCTTATGCCAGGATGCCCTATTTTATCCTGTAGCAGGGAAAAAAGAAGCAGCCACAGATCAGCCAGTAGGTTGCGCACCTGCCATTCATAGCCAAATTTTTGCTCTGTATAAGTCATAAAAGCATTATTCAGCAGATTCATTATCTTGGTATGTCCGGTTAAAGGGACACACTTGACTCCCTTGGAGCGGGTAAGCGGGAGGATATATTTTTGCTCAAAAACGCTGAGCGGCGCGCCAGAGAGTATTTGCGTATCAAAAATAATGTTTGCCATAACGCAGGGGGTGCTGCCCACCGGATGCAACGAATGCAGGCTGTTGCTGTTTACAAAGATGCCATCACCAGTGGAAAGCAGGCTTGTGCCACCGTCATACCTGGCCTCCATGCGGCCCTCAAGTGGAAAAGAAAACTCCACCTCATCATGCCAGTGCCAGGGAATATCGTTGGAGGCAATTTTGGCAAATTCGTTGCAGTACATTTCGATAGGGAATTGTGGTGTACCCCTGTGAATAATCTCGCGGCCGTCCTCATTTACTTTAAAATTGTAAATCTGCATTACAATTCTCCTTTTCGGCTGAATAATTATAGTATATCGCCATATTGCAATGGTTTCAATGATTGAATGGCTATATAATCATGGTGCAAAGAGAAAAACGAAAGGAGAATAACACCATGACATTATTTAATATTTCAAACAGGAAAAGATTTTATACATATCTTGACGCATGTGAGGGCGGCTTGACGGTCGGCTTGCCGGGAGGGCAGGATTTTGACTGGAAAAGTGAGCGGGAGCAGGCAATCAGCAGGATTGGCGAATATATGGATGAAAAACCGCTTAATATCCGGGTTACCCTGCAAAACAAGATGGATTCTGTGATGCTGGTAAAGTATATGGCGGAATCAGTTGCATGTTAGTCCATGATATTGCGTAAAAAATAACACTTAGGCGCGGAAGCAAATGCAAAATCGCGAGCATTGTTGATACGTAACAGCATACCCGATGAGTGTACCAGCTCTAAATTATATTTTGTTGGAAAGAATTTGACTCGTTCTTTCGACTTGGCCTGCAGCTTCGATTGCCGGCCTTTTTTTTCGAAATTGTAATAGGTTGGTCACGCTTTGTTCATATTTTTGATGCATACTGGTGGAAACCACAAAAAAGGAGATTTGAATGAAAAATAGAAAAATATATCTTGTACTAGGCGTGATTCTGTGTCTTTTCTTAGTACCCGCGGCGGCGCAGGCGGCGGATGATCTTTCGCAACCATCTGGACTTACGGCGGCGGAGTATGAGGAAATCATGCCGGAGGCACTCAAAGGATATGGCGGCCAGATTTATGACGCGGAGCAAAAGTATGACATAAACGGGATTTTTCTGCTTGCCGTAATACGGTTAGAGAGCGGAAACGGTGAAAGCGGGCTAACAAAGAGCAAGAACAATGTGGCGGGCAATAAAGGCAATAGCGGGTATATGAGCTTTGAGACATTGAGCGACGGGATTGAATATGCAGCGCAAAACCTTGGAGAAAACTATATTGCCGAAGATGGAAAGTATTACCGGGGCGGTGCAATTGGCGATATAGAACGTATTTATTGCCCGGGTGGCGGCTGGGCAAGCCAAGTGAAGAGCCTGATGGCAGAGTATGACATATAGCTAAAAAGGATAATTGACACAAGCAGGGAACAACGGTGTTCCCTTTTTTGATTGCGTTGGGCGCGGGTGCCATTTTAACAGACGTGAGCAAGAGCTGGCGTTGACAGCAGGCCTGTGCGTGATAGATAATGTATTTATATATAGTGCTATTATTATAGAACGGAGAAAAAGGAGACAGGAATGAAACAGGAGTTGTTCAGCTTAAAAGGGAAAGTGGCAATGGTGACGGGGGCAAAGCAGGGAATTGGCAAGGTAGTTGCTTCTTATCTTGCGGATGCGGGCGCGGATATTGTGCTTGCCGATATACAGGATGCGTCGGATGTAGCACAGGAAATTGCGGCGGAATATGGCGTACGCGCGGCCGCGTTTACCTGTGATGTGACAAACCAAACGGATGTGAAGCAAATGGTGGGGCAAGCCGCTGCAAAGATGGGCACGCTGGATATCCTGTTCAATAACGCCGGAATATCCATGCAAAAGCCAGTGTTAGAGCTGGAGCAAGGCGAGTGGGAAAAGGTCATTAATGTAAATCTGAATGGTGTGTTTTATGTTGCGTGCGCGTTTGCGGGTTATCTGGTGGAGCAGAAGAAAAAAGGATCAATCATCAATATGGCGTCTATGTCCGCGTCTATTGTCAATATCCCACAGCCACAGACCTCTTATAACACGTCGAAAGCCGCGGTGAAGCACCTGACAAAATCGCTCGCAGTGGAGTGGGCTGGGGAGGGCATTCGTGTGAACAGCATCAGCCCGGGGTATATCTTTACGGAAATGACACAGAGTGTGCGGCAGGACTGGCAGGATTGCTGGGTGGATATGATTCCGTTTGGCAGGATGGGGAAGCCGGAAGAGCTTGCGGGCGCGGTTATTTATCTTGCCTCGGATGCATCGACCTACACATCGGGCAGCGATCTTGTGATTGACGGGTGCTACACGGTGGTGTGAGCGAGAAAGCAAGCTGCTATCTTGTGGAAGCTGGCTAGATGTACAGTAAATTGGTAACAAAAAAACAGCCGTTGGGTATCAGGAACGGCTGTTTTGGGTTACGGTAACCATCCGGTTATGACAGGGAGGGATATTTGCCGTCCAGCCCTTTACCATCTGTCCATGTGGTGGATTCGACTGATTTTGCTGTTGTATCCACGGAGATATTCACGTCGCCGGTAAACGTCCGGCCTAATAAATACACGATTTGCTCTGCAAAGGTGGCAGGGGTTTCGCCATTGGAAAAGTCTTTTTCATAGGTGCCTGCTACATCGGTAATTTTCACAGAGGCTTGATTGAGGTCCCACCCCTTGGCGAGGGCAAAAGCGGCGGCAGAGGTTGCGGCGGAATAAACAGTCCGTGCGTTGGCATTGGCTACAGCCTGCCGAGCCTCTTCCTGGTAGCCCAGCATACTGGGAACCAAAATAGCCGCTAGGATAGCCAGTATGGCAATCACGATAATGAGTTCAATTAGTGTAAAGCCCTTTTTACCGTTCTTTTTGTTACGGTTGCGCAAATTATAGAAAAAATGATACATACCCAATCTCCCCTGGTTATTGGAATAAGAACGTTTCTTACTTATTATACTTAAACATAATATCGCGGGATAAACTGGGAACATTAGCTGCGCTCGGAATATCCGCAGTGTGATTTTTCCATTTTTGCCCATTTTCCCTGTTTTTCACAGTATAATAAAACATTTTCAGCCTGTCAAGCCGAAGGCATACAAGCGCGCAGACTGTTAAAAATCAAAACTGGTGGTGAAAAAGCTTATCCCTGCTATGCGTCTGTTATCCCTCATAAGCGTGCTGTTTTATGGGGGGCGGCATTGGCGGTGTTACTCAGATGGTGGCATACCGCCGCAGCTCCTCGCGGCTGACAGCCCTACCAAGCGCTTCATCCATAGAAATGATGCTGTCTTTTACCAGCCGCGCGAGATACATGTCAAGGCTGATCATGCCTGCCTTGCCGCTTGTTTGCAGCACAGATCCAATCTGGAAAGTTTTGCCCTCGCGGATCATATTGGCGATGGCGTCGTTTACCATCATGATTTCAAAGGCGGGTACCCTGCCAGTTGCGTCTGCGCGTGGCAGCAATGTTTGCGTGATAACAGCCTGCAAAACAGTGGCAAGCTGTGTGCGCACCTGTTGCTGCTGATGGGGAGGGAATACGTCAATAATCCTGTCAATTGTCTTTGCCGCGCCGGTTGTGTGTAGTGTGGAGAGCACCAGATGTCCTGTTTCCGCCGCGGTGATGGCCGCGCTGATGGTTTCCAGGTCGCGCATTTCGCCCACGAGGATTACATCAGGGTCTTCGCGCAATGCAGAGCGCAGCGCGCTCGCAAAGCTGTCCACATCCTTGCCCACCTCGCGTTGGTTCACAAGACTGCATTTGCTTTGGTGAACATATTCAATGGGATCCTCCAGCGTCAATATATGGGCGTTGCGCTTTTCGTTTATCTCGTCAATCATGGCGGCAAGTGTTGTGGACTTGCCGCTGCCCGTGGGGCCGGTTACAAGCACCAATCCACGAGGTAGGGTTGCGATCTCGCGTAAGCTATTGGGCAGCGCTAATTGGTCTATGGTGGGAACGCCTGATTGCAGCAGGCGGATGGCAATGCCTACAGTGCCGCTCTGACGGAAAATATTCACCCTGTGCCGCGCGCCGTCCGGCGTTTCATATCCAAAGTCAATATCCTGCTTTGTAAAATCCGTATGAATGTTGCTTTTATCCAGCATATCCTGCGCAATCTGACGTACCTGCGCGTCCGTATAGGGCTCTTGCTGCAAACGATCAAGGAAACCATTCCGGCGTACAACAGGCGGTTGTCCGCACGCGATATGTAGGTCAGAGCAGCCGCTCAACCTCACCTGCTCCAGCAATCCGTTTATCATGCGTTAGTCCTCCAGGTTTCCGGCGATTTTGTAAAGCTCGTAAATATCGATCTTGCCCTGCTCCAAAAGCTGCAAAGCGTTATACATTAGGAAACGCTGTCCCTTTTTTTCGAGATGGGCAAGGATGTCCTGCGTTTTGGCGCGGTTTACCACCATTTCACGTATTTCATTGTCTGTGCGTACAATCTCGTGTATGGCGGTGCGCCCAAAATGGCCAGTCATATTGCAAAAATCACACCCGGCGCCATAATATAGCCGAGGGGTGCTTGCAATACCCAACGAATGCAGGTAAGCCTTATCCGCTTGTGTGGGGATATATTCTTCTTTACATTTGGGACAGATGTATTTTACCAGTCGCTGTGCCACAATACCCACAACGGACGAGGCTACAATATATGGTTCTATACCCATATCCACCAGCCGCATGTAAGCTGCTGCCGCATTGTTTGTGTGCAGGCTGGAGAGCACCAAGTGCCCTGTGATGGCGGCGCGCGAGGCAATTTCTGCCGTTTCGCCGTCGCGGATCTCGCCAATCATGATGATATCCGGATCCTGGCGCATCAGTGAACGCAGTCCGGACGCAAATGTTAGCCCGGCTTTTGGATTGATTTGCGTTTGGCTCACCCCTGCTACAATCTTTTCCACCGGGTCTTCAATCGTTGCCACGTTTACAAGCGGCGTGGCAATCTCGGCGAGTATGGAATATAGCGTGGTTGTTTTGCCGCTGCCTGTAGGGCCGGTAACAAGCACAATACCATTGGGGATACCGATCAGCTTATAAAAAAGCTCCATGTTATAATCTGTCATGCCAAGCTCATCCACTTTCATAACACCCGTTTTGTTGTCGGTCAGCAGGCGCATAACAATTTTTTCACCAAACACGGTGGGCATGGAGGATACGCGCATACTGATCTCGATATCCTCAAAGGCGACGTCAAAGCGCCCGTCTAAGGGAAGCCGACGCTCGGCAATGTCCATTCCTGCCATAATTTTGATGCGGGTGACGAGCGAGGCATGGGCT
Organism: Christensenellaceae bacterium OttesenSCG-928-K19; assembly: GCA_030266015.1. Classification (GTDB taxonomy): domain Bacteria; phylum Bacillota; class Clostridia; order Christensenellales; family Christensenellaceae; genus UBA5399. The sequence continues at coordinate 11,403 of JAJDHD010000002.1, forward strand.
GCGGGGCTAAGCTCGGTGATGTCTATGAGGTCGCCATCCACGCGAAAACGCACACGTACATTCTGCTCATACGGCTCCAGGTGGATGTCGCTGGCACGCTTGAAAAACGCCTGCTCTATGATGGTATTTACAAAGCGCACAATGGGCGCGCTGCCCACGCGGCCTTCCATTTCGGTGAGGTCTTCTTCCGCAAGCTGCTCCAGCGCCGCAGATATTTCACGCTCGCGCGTTACATCTTCGGCAATTTCATCTACCTGGCGTTTGGAATAAAACTTGGCTATGGCGGCCGCAATTTCCGCGCGGGGGGCCAGAGCCGTTTCCACACGGCGGCCGTTTATCAGACTCAGCTGGTTGATCATGCCATAATCGAGAGGGTCGGCGGTGGCGACCTCCAGCATGTTGCCCTGCAAGCGGATGGGGATGGTATTATATTGGCGTGCATATGCTTCGGGCACCTCCTTTAATACCTCCGAGGGGATGCTGATGTTGGCGAGGCCCGCCAGCGGCACGTTAAGGCGCTTTTTTAAGGCCTCCATTAGCTGTTCTTCCGAAATAACACCTAAGTCGATCAAAATATCGCCCAGGCGTTTGCCGCCCGATTCCTTTTGCACGGCAAGCGCGCTTTTGAGCTGGGTTTCGTTTATGATTCCACTTTCCACAAGCAGTTCGCCAATTCTTATGTTCTTCATATGTGAAGCTCTCCCAAAACTTTTCTCGTTTGCAGATCCATTCAATTATGATACCATAGTATACGGTATAGAAACAAAACAATGAAGGTATACTATGCAAATTGTTGAAATCCTGATGGCAGCGTTTTCGCTGGCGCTGGGCATGGTGCTCGCCAGCTTTTTAAACGTGTGCATTTATCGTATTCCCAAGGGGAAGCCGGTGGCTGCAGGGCGGTCTGTGTGCCCCAAATGCGGCCATGAGATCCGCGCCTGGGACAACATCCCCATTGTGAGCTATTTCCTGTTAAAACGCAAATGCAGGGACTGTGGCGCAACCATTTCCGTACGCTACCCTGTTGTGGAGGCAATCGGCGGGGTGTGCTTTTTGCTCACATGGCTGCGGTTTGGCATGGCGTGGGAAACGCCTGTTATCTGGACGTTTGCTTGCGTGCTAATCCTCATTGCCTTCATAGACCTCGATACACAGGAGATCCCCGACAGGTTTCACCTGATAATATTGGGACTGGGCATTGCCTCCTTTTTCCTGACGGACGGCCCCGGTATCTGGCAGAGGCTGATCGGCGCGGCGGTGATTAGCGTTCCCCTGCTGGTTATTTCACTCGCTACCGGCGGGTTTGGTATGGGGGATGTAAAGCTGATGGCAGTGAGCGGTTTTTTACTTGGCTGGCAGGCCACGCTGTTTGCCGGGTTTGCGGGCTGTGTCCTTGCCGCGGTTGTTGCAGGGGTTTTGATTGCCCAAAAGAAGAAAACACGGAAGGACAAGATTGCGTTTGGCCCATACCTTGCAATTGCGTTGTTTGCGGCGGCGCTCTATGCGCAGCCAATCATTGGGGCATACCTCTCGTTATTCCATATCTATTGAGCCTGCATGTCCGGCGTATTCCGGATCGTTGGGGTGCAGGATGGCATAAATGTCCAGCCCTATTGTGCCATTGCCTGCCTCGTTTGTACTCGAATGGTCTATATTCAGTTCAGTAAGCACAATAAAAAGATTGCCGGAAAGGCTGTCCACCACGTCCATGATTTGGTCAAAGCCGCCTGTCACGCTTGCGCTGACAGAGCATTTCTGAATAATCACTGCAACATCTTCTAAACCCGCAATTGTGATCCGGTCGCTGCTGCCAACAGGTTCATAGTCGCTTATCTGCAGGCTGTCCAGCAAAACATCTGCCGAATTGTACGCGTCCTCTAGCATATAATGGATATCGTAGGCTTTTATTTTTGACGGGACGGCAGGTTCTCCCTGATTTTCCGGCGCTGCTATCATTTCCTCATAGCCCGGTTCAAGGCTGGCGTAGCTTTCTTCAAATACGGCAAGCTCTGCCTGCTTGGCGGTGTTTTCCGCTGCTAGCGGCCGGATGATAAAGAAACTGGGGAGTAGGATAGCCGCTACAATAATCAGGATGGCGAGCAACGTTTTTTCTCTTGGTTGCAGCTTCATCCGGCATCACCTCCCATCATGGAGAGCGTGCAGGAAACAGTGAAACTATAATTTTCATGGGATGTGCCCGAAAAACCGGAATAGTCCACAGAGGCGAAAATGCCAAGCCCATCCAGCGCGGCGGCGTAATCGGCAGGGGCTGTGTTGCTGGTGCTGGAGCAATCCAGCGTCACAACGTTATTGCTTACGGAAAGAGCGGTAATGGATACGCTGGAAGGCTGTGCCGATTCCATTTGAGAAAGGATGCTGCTGTCAAATTTTGTTAAGCGTTCCAGTGCTTCGCGTGTTTCCGAAAGAGTGCTGCTGTAAATGGCATATTGCCTTGCTTCTGTTTGAGCAGATTCTGTATTTGCCGGATTTGCCAGGGCAGCGGTGTGCACGGCAATACGCGCATCCAGCGACCTGCCCTGGAAAAAGAAATACAAGCAGGCGCTTACCATGGCCACCACGATAAGAATAATGGCAAGCGGCAGCGCAAAGGATCTGCGTGTGCCATCTGCGTGCGCACGGGGTGGATTCAGGTTTTGAAACATGTTGATAGTTGTTTTCACAGTGTTGTTCTCACTTTTCAATCAGCGCGCCGGCGGCATGAACATATTTCTCGAAAGAAAAGCCATTCGGGGCGGAAATGTAGTCAGGTGTACGCAGCAAAGCTACGGGTGTGCCAAGCGCAGTGGAAATTTCCTGTGCCGCTTTTTCGGTGGCGTAATCACCAAAGATATAAATATAGTCCACAGGGTGGCTGGGTTCCTTGATGGACTGGTATTGTACCATTTTTGAGAGCTGCTCTGAGGCGGCACTTATGGCAGCAGATTTGTTGTATATACCGCTGAGCGTCTTGCTAAACGCTTCAGCCTCCGGCATAACGGGGGAAGACCGCGTCAATGCCCTTTGTATGTCTGTGAGCAATGTGATATTGACGCGCGCACTGCCCATTCCGGCGAGGATTATGTTACGGTAACCAAAGCCGTCTCCTGTGTGTTGCAGGTTGTAGAGGCAATTTTCTGCCACCTGAAATCCGCATGGTTTTTTACCCGCGATGGTGATTGCCTCGTAAGCAAACTCCACTAGCCGCCGCGGTGTCAGGTACACCTGCACGGTGCAAAACCGGCTACCGTCCTTAGGGTAAATATTAAGGATGGCATAATCCATGATATGATCCTGCGTGTTTTGCGTAATGCCACTACGCACAATATTCATCATGGAGGAGGGCTTTTTTTCATAGGGGAATTCATATTGGCTGGAGATGACCGAACTTTCGGAAAACTGGATTGTAACGTTGTTATCGCGAATTTCCGGGGAAAGCAGCGCTTTTAAATCATTCGCAAATCCCTGCCTGTCTGAAGAACCGTCCGATTTAACATAGCCAGAGAGGGGCTTTTGCGCCATTCCCTGTATGTCGATTTTGCCACTGGAGCATTTGCCCCAGAGCGCATATATGGTTGTGTTGGTAACATCTATACTGATCATAAAGACCTCTTTTTCCTGCTAAAGCAAGGTGTTGTACATGGAATAAATGGGCAGCATGACTGCCGCAAGCACAATTGTGATAATGACAGCCAATACAGCCAGCATCACGGGCTCTAATATTGTGATCATCCTGTTAACCGCGCTTTGCGATTCCTGGTCATAATAATCGGAAATACTGGTAAGCACAGTATCAAGGCTGCCGGCTTCTTCGCCCACACGGATCATAGAGGGGAGCAGATTGTCAAACACATTGATTCGCTCAATGGAGGAGGAAAGCGATTCGCCCATACTTACCTCCTGCATCAGTCCGGCAAACAATTTATCGATATACAGGTTTCCAAGGATGTTGGCGGATAACCGAAGCGAGGACAGCATGGGGATGCCACTTGCGTAAAGCATGGACATGGAACGGGCAAACCGCGAGGAGTAAACAGTGCGGTTCATTTTGCCCACGGCCGGGAATCTCAGCTTTGCCATGTCCAGGAAATACTTGAGCGGCGGAATAAAGCGTTGATTTAACAGGAGAATGGCAAGGGCAACAACCGCCAGCACAACGGCAGGCCAGTATACCGTGAGAAAATTGCTGACATCCAGCACAAATTGTGTAATAGGAGGCACTTCTGCGCCTTCGAACATACTCAACATGCGTGGCAGCACAAATGTGAAAAGTAACAGGACAACAGCAATGGATACCACCAGTAAAATTACAGGATAAGTTGATGCCGATTTGATTTTTTGCTGTATTTTATTTTCGTTCTCATAATGGGTCGCAAGAGAAAGCAAAATCTTGTCAAGGTTGCCGCTTGCCTCACCCGATTCCACCATATTTGTGAGGAAAGGGGGGAAAGCGCCACCTTCCTGCCGCATTGCCTCGGAGAGTGGCTGGCCGCGCTGTATGCTCTCGTATACAGAAAGGAACAGCTCTTTTTGCGGGAGTGTATCGGCGGTCTTTACCAGCACGTCATAAGCGCCAGTCATGCTGAGGCCAGAGTGCATCATCGTTCCCAGCTTGCGGCAAAACAGAATCAATTCCTTGGTTGTCATTTTATGATGCCGCCTGCGCAAGGCTTGCCGCTGCTGCACTTCGCTGTATTCCAGCGCGTATAGCTGCCGCCCGCGGAGAGCGGCGTAAAATTCGGAAACGCTTGGCGCGGTTAGTTCGCCTTTTACGGTTTTGCCCTGTGCGTCGCGCGCGGTATACCTGAAATTGCTCAAAGTCCCGTTCCTCGCTTTAGTCCAACCAGATTTGGCGGTATACAAAATAGTGTGCCTATAGCTATGTCTAATAATAGATGTATTGGCAAGAAAATGCAAGATTTTTATAAGAAATCCTTACATGAAACAACCATATGTTGTGATAACCGTTCAAAACAAGGCAATATATTGACAACCACAGGCCGGAATGCTACTATTACGAGGATGGGAAAGCTGTTCAAATGAGTTGATTTCAGGATAGCTGTCTCTCCAAAAGCCATTTGGTTTTGGATGGATATTAATGTTTTTTTGCATATTACTGACAGGAGGAATGCCGCGTGCCAAAAGGGAAAACCGGCAAGCGCCGGGGAATAACCTTGATTGAAACGATCATTGTAATTGCGATTCTGGCTGTTATTGCGGCGGTTGCCATTCCTTCAGCGTATGGATACACCCGGCTTTCCAGGCTGGATCAAATGAATACTTATGCACGTACGGTGTTTCTTTGCGCACAGAATTATTTTACTGGGCTACAGGGCAATTACGGCAATATTTCATTTCTGGATGCGGAGCATGGCTATTATAATGGAGAAGTTCCGTTGCGCACAACAACGATGGCACACAGCCGGGAAAAATTTGAAAAAGAGCTTGCGGAAAACGAAACGAACATACGCTATTTGCTATACAGCAAAGGCGATGGTGAAAAGAATCCCTTGTATAAATTGTTGTTCTCTTACAGTGTAGACGCCGATTTGTTTGAATATTCAATCCTATTGGAAGTGAATGCCACCACGGGCGTGGTTCGCGCTGCTTTTGTCAGTGAAGAAAGCAGCCTTGGCTATGGAGAGGTGGATGGGCGGGATGTTTGTGAGCGTGGCTCATCGGAGGCGCTGGACGCAAAGATGCAGGGATTTTATGGTGTGGATTATACCGGAGTACATATGCAGGGGACGATTGCCTGGGAAGGCGGTGACGCATCATGAGTCTTTTGGGGAAAGTAAGGAACCGCATACGGGATAAAAGCGGCGCGTCCATTCTCATAGCATTGGTATTGATGATTGTATTGCTTACTGTAGGCGTGTCTGTGCTCACGGCGGCAAACGTGTCTGTGCAAAGCACGGCCAATGTCTTGCAAAAAAAGCAGCTTTATTACGCGGCACGTTCGGTGGCGGATTCGGTGACGCGTGGCCTGACAGAGGACACTCGTGTGGCGGCGGTGTGGAGCGACTATATAGGGCAAAACTGGGATGAGATAAGAAAAAACAATGATGAAGGCGGTTATCCATATTTTGTGTGCGGGCTTTTGTCTGGCGATTTGCCAGAGGAGCTTCGTGCACAAGGCAGCAGTAGCCTGAATATGGAGCCGCTTCATGTGTATTTTACCGGCGATGATGTTGTGGATGATGCGGGCGGTATCAAAGACGGCACGGTGATGATGGTCGACTTTGTCATATATTATGGCGATAACGCGGATGAGCAGATGCAATATCACCTGAACGCAAGCTACCGGTATAACCAGGATGAAGCGAAGGCCGGCAAAACAGGTTGGAACCTGGAGGGGTATGGGCAAAACGCATATGACGGATAAAAGCGGAAAAAGAAACTGCAAGAGTGGTGAAATGCTGATTGAAACGATCATCAGCATAGCGGTTTTTGCGTTAGTGATTGTAACGGTTAGCTCGCTAATCGCTGCTGCCTATCGTATGCTGGGGCAGGCGCAGAGCGAGGATACGCGGATAGCGGAGGCATGCGGGCGGATTGAGCTGCTATCTGATGAGGAGCTTGCGGAGGGCGATTTGGCCGGGCTGGAGTATTCGTTTAAACTGACGGAAACATCGCCGGAGGGGGCGTCTGCAACACAAAATGTGACAGTGCACAGGGAGGATGAAATTGTATTCTTTGCTCCAGAAAATCCTTGACAGGTTTTGCCGGAAGCTGCCGGGAACAAAAAAAGCATTCACGCTTATAGAGCTTGTGATTGCCCTTGCGATATTTGGTGTTTTTTCGGCGGGGGTTGTAGGCGTGTTGGTTCCTGCCGTCAATGTGTATACAAACGCAATCCAAGGCTCGGATGCCCGGCTGATTGCATCTAACATAATGGGCACAATTGAAAATGAATTGATTTATGCACAGCAAGACGATGCGTTCCCGTTAGCAGTGAAAGACGAGGGCGAAGTTTTGCAGTTTAAGGGAGGCTCTCCCGCAAGGGCTGTTTCTTTCACCTCTATTAATCCAGAGACAAAAGAGCAGGATTACCTTTATTATTCCATAAGTCCGTATGGGGGAACCGGCACGGATGTGACAGGATACGAACTGTATTATGATGTGCCTTATTACAAAAATTTTCAGGTGCGACTTTCTTTTTCGATGGATAACCACAATGTTGTTGAGGCTTTGGTGGATGTACTGGACAGGAACGGAGATGTGGCCTATACGCTGACAAGCAGGCTGCGGCCGCTTGCGTATTATTCGAGCAGGGAAAGCTAACGGTAAACGGAGCGCGGGCAGGTGCTGCCATGTTGTCATCTGATGATAGAAAGATCCGTTTTATATCTGTGGATTTAAAAAATAGAATAAGCTATACGGAAACGAAAGAGCCTTCCCTTTTTGCAAATCGGCGGAGACAATCAGAGGTATTAAGAAACATAATCTAATCTGGCGAAAACCGTAAAATAACGAAAATAAGAACTGCGAATGAACATCTTATTGACATCGTTGTGGACATGTGCGGGTATTCTTTGAAAAATGCGAATTATTTCCGGGAATTTCAGGCTTTTCTCTTGCCAATGTAATGCAAAGTCTGGTATCATTATGAAAACCAATCTGCAAAGAATCCTGATATGATAGAAAGCTTTGGCGCTGTGAAACTAATGATGTTTAAGGTTGCCAAATTTTTAAAAGTTGCGGCTGGTGTTTAGTAAGTGCCGTTAGGGGGATCTATGGCTGCAAAAGCAACCCGGTTTGCTTATTTGATGGACCGCATGGGTATTAAGTCAAGTGTGTTGTCAGAGCAGACAGGAATTGATAAAACATTAATAAGCAGGTGGAAGACCGGCCAACGGAAATTGACGGCAACCAGCAGGTATGTGCAAAAGATTGCCGCTTATTTTTTGTCACAGGAAGGTGCGTGCCAAAAACTGGAGAGAACGCTGCTTGCCTATGGGCTGGAAGAGGCGACAGGCTCGTTGGAGGAAAACCTTATCTTTTGACTGAGCGAGCAAGATTTGCCGAGCAGATCCATCCGGCGGGCAAAGCAACCCGTTGCTGCCGATGAATATATAGCAAATTTCAATGTGTTTTTGGGCAATGAGGGGTTGTGCAATGCATTGCTCACATTGTTGGATTATATTTCCAGTTGCCCGGGCGAGAAAGAAGTTATCGCGGTGATGGGGCGCGCATACCAGCGTATATTGGAGTCGCCGGAGTTCTTAGAAGCGTTTAAGAACAAGCTTCATATGGCATATCGGAATGGCGTTCGCATAGTAGTAATTGGGGATGACGGTTTTGAATCCGGTGGAATTGACTGCGGCTATTGGCTATGGGCTAATTTAAACGGGTATGCACGCAGCGTTACCTGTGCATCCAGGCAGAAGCTTGAGGGAATGGATGCCTGTATGGTGGTGAAGGATTGTGTAGCCCTGCGAGTAATCAATGATCCGGGTGCGAAGGATGGGCTCTATACGGCAATGTTTACCGACGAAGCCACTGTGCGGCAGGTTTTTGATGCTTGCGGCCGCTATGCGAAGATGGTGGAGCCTTGTTATTCTTGCGGGTTTATGGATACGCCTTCCGGCTTATTGCTTGATTTTCACAAAGAAGAATTGCTGCGGTCGCCGGTGTATCTTTATACACGGACACCCTCGTTTGGGACGATTGCGCAGGACAAAGCGCACCTGTGTACACAAACGACACAAAGTGAGGCGCGTAAGCGTACAGAACAGCTTCCGGTTTTGTTTTATACACCGGTGCAATATGATGACTATGCGGCGATAAGGCACATTTATTGTATCGAGGATATTGAGGGCTTGTTGTTGCCTGGGCGGCATGAAAATAAAGCGTTTTCCATGGCGTTTGGCAAAAAAACGAATTATTCTGGAAAGCGCCTGAAAAGCCAGTTAATGGATATATACCGATGGCTAGGTATAAAAAATAATTATGAAGTTGCTTTTGTGCCGGCGCGTGTGGCAGAGCAGATTCCCGTGGAGCTCCTGAGTGTGGAAGGCAGTTTTACGGTTGCATGGCTGCAGGATGGCTCCGGCTCTACCTGCATCAAAGGTGGCAGCCAGGGTGCAGTGCATGAATATGCGCGGAACTTGTGGGAAGGAATTCCACAGGTTTATAAAAACAAACATAACAATATGAAGCTGTTGCGTACGTGGATTGACACGATCAATGTTTAGAGGGTAAAGGTATAAGAAGAGAGTATGAAAAGAAGAACCACATTGCTGTTGGTGGAAGATTCCGTAGATTTGCTGCTGATCAACCGCCACTATCTTGAAAAGCTGGGATACCGGGTGTTGTGCACAGAAACGCTGGCAGATGCAAAAAAAGCGTTGATAAAATCAAACCCGGATTTAATTGTACTTGATATTATGCTGCCAGATGGATCTGGGCTTGATTTTTTATCGGTCATCCGGGAGCGGACACAGGCTCCGGTTATTTTCCTGACCTGCCTAACAGATAAAAAAGATATTGTGGAAGGCTTAAAGCGTGGCGGAGACGATTATATTACTAAGCCCTATGAGCTTGAGGTGCTGGGTGCGCGAATTGAGGCGCGGCTTAGACGGGCACAAAAAGAAGACCGGGAGTGGAGTTTTGGAACGTTGACGCTGGATGTGTTTGCGCGGCGAGCTTTTATAAATGGCGAGGACGCCATGCTGCAGCCAAAGGAATTCACATTGCTGCAGTTTTTGGCGAAAAACGAAGGTGTTACATTTACCAATGAGGAATTGTTTGATGTGGTGTGGGGCGATTCAAAGCGAAGCGATAGCAGCACCATCAAGTCACGCCTTTATAACATAAAAAAGAAGCTGGACATGAAAGAGGGGGATGGATGGAAAATAGAGCGTGTGGCAAAAAACCGCTACCGTTTTATCCGTAGCTGAAATGTAATGGAGGTGCCCTTGCCTTCCTCACTTGAGAGGGAAATTGTGCCATTGTGGGCTTCTATAATACGTTTGGAGATATAAAGCCCCAGCCCTGTGCTTTTTTTGTCGGGGCGTTTTTTCTTTGATGTACTGAAACGGTCAAATATATTTTCCAGTTGAGCGGCGGGGATACCGCTGCCGTTGTCCTGCACGGTGACGGAAATAAAGTTCCCTGACTTGCGGGCGGCAATGGTGATGGTTCCATTCTTTGTATGGCGAACCGCATTTGTAATCAGGTTCACCAGCACCTGTGTAATGCGGTCGGCGTCCATTTCCACAAGGGGCAATCCAGGTTCAATCTCTGTAACAAGCGAATTATGGTGTTCATTTAAAATAGGAAAATAGGTATCGATGGTTTTGCCGATAACACTACTGATGTCTGCAGCCTGCATATTCCAGGCCATGCGGTCTTCCTCAATGCGGGTAACGTCTAAAAGCTGCTCTACCATAAGCGCAAGGCGTTGCGCTTCCGAAGAGATCAGCCTCAGGTTTCCGATGTAGTCTTTGTTTTTTTCGTCGCCTTCCAGGTGCTGGCGTGTGATCTGTGCATAGCCGGACATAATGGCCAGCGGCATTTTCAGCTCATGAGAAACATTAGATAAAAATTGCACGCGCAGCTCATCAATGTGATGAAGGGCTTTATTTTCGGCGCTTAAGGCACGGTCTTTTTCTTTGATCTGCGAAAGCTCTTGGTGGATGCGGATAAATTGTAGGAATAGCGCTATCATCTGCGAAAACAGCATGACGAGGACGGCTGTGCTGAAGATGGCGATGCTTGTCATGTCACGGAAATAAAAGACTTCGTTGACGTAAGCAGCGGCAAAAATAATCAATCCGATGAGGGCGAGCCATTGATCCAGGGAGAGCTGGCGTATGTTTCGGAAAATACGGATAGCCATGTAGATGGCGCCAAACAGGAACAAAAGCTGGGGAATAAGCAACAGGGAAGAATAAATACGGGATGGAGTGAACAAAATAAGGCATATATATCCTATGGCTATAGCCAAAAACGCAATATGGACAGGCTTGTGCATGTGGCCGGGAAAAAAGGCGCGCAGGTATTCCATAAAGAATATAAAAATCAAGATGATGGAAAGGTATTCCAGGCCATAGGTGAAATGCCAAGAGGTGAATGGGGAGAGCGTATGGAAAAGCTTGATACCAACCAAGGCCTCGCGAAAGAACAAGGCAAGGCAGGCCAGCGAAAAAAACAGGTTTGCGCGTTGCTTTGGATGAAACAGGAACAATCCAAAATGTAGCAAAAAAGCGGCGCACAATATGCCAAGGCGGAAAGACTTGTCAAAGGTGCGGGCAGTATCAAATTGGGTCATTGGTCCAGGAGTGCCAACAAGCAAAAACACACCGCTGCCTGCCCGGCCCCAATAGTTGGCGTAGTGTAGCACAATCTCTATGGTACCGTTATGTGAAGATACAGTGTATACGAATTGTTTTGTCTGGGGTGTGGATTCTTCTTCGGTGGGGCCAACAAAACCAACATCGACGATGTGCTCTCCCTCTATAAAGATGCGGGACGCATAATCTGGCGTGGAAAATTGCAATGTATAGGGCTGTGTGTCCGGTAGGGTCAAGATAAGTCGGTGTGTTCCATAAGCATAATCTGGCGATATGCTCTCGCCCTGCCGGTTCCCAATCTCGGATGGCAGGAGCAGTTCTTCTGGAAAATGCTCCCAGCTGCCGACGCTGGCGAGTTTATAGTCAAATGAAAACCCGGAAAGATCCACATGGCCATTTTGTTCTGTCTCCACCTGTTCATATGGAACAGGATTTATGTTTCCGATGATCTGGAAAAATATAAATAATATAATGAGGAATGCGGCAAAAGCAAGTATATTTTTTCTTCTTTCCGACATAGGCCAACCCATTCAATTTACTTTGGACTTATGGGTTTATTATAGCATTATGGCTTTTATGGTGCAATGCTGCTATATCTGATATACATATTGATACAAGATGTCGACGGTTTGCCGCAACGTTTTTCTATCGGCGCGCTGCGGGTAGGACATAATACGGAGCGGTATGGAAGGGGAGCCGGGCCGTAGAGGCGGCTGCACGTGATCATAGTCATTTAAAACAAACCCGTTACGCTCATAAAAGGCAATCCGTCTTTTTGCCATGTTGGAGCTGGGAGGGGCGACTTCCAGGAAAATATCTTTTTCGGCCTGTTGCGTTATCTTGTGCAAAAGTTTGCCGCCAATGCCACCGCCGCGAAAATCAGGATCGACCGCAAAATGCTCTATAAAATAAAAACCAGGGAAATCCCAGTAAGAAAGCAGGGCAAGAACAGCATCTTCGGTATTTTTTAACAACATCAGTTGGTATTCCTCTTGCAGGAACAAGGACTGCTGGCCTTCCTTTGTCCGGAACTCTTTGAGAGGAAAAGACCGCTCCAGCAGGCTGAAAAAGGAAGAAAAATCACTTGTGATGGGCAGGCGGTTATGATTATATTTCATCAGAATGTTTTTGGTCATTCGCAATACCTCTTTGGGAATATAATATATAGATTTGATATTATACCGGAATATGATGCAAACTGCAAAAACCAGACTGATGGTAATGGTATTGAGCTTTAAAATTGCGATGTGAGGACATGGGCACATAACACAAGAGGCGCATTTTTTGCGCCTCTTGTGTGGTGGTTGATATCATCTGTTTTGCGGGGGCATACCATTTTGCGGTGGAATAGGCGGCTGTGGGCCTGCCATGGGATTTTGCGGGAAGTAAGGCGGTTTTTGTTTCTTTTCCTTGGGGCCGTGCTTTGCGATCCACCTGCGGCGCAGGAAGCGGGCAAGCTTGACGATTGCGATTACAATGACAGCGATTATTGCAAGGAGTATGAGGACGGGTGCTGCCGCTGCAAATCCAATCGCAAAGTTTTGCACGAACCGCCCCACACCGGACAAGGAGAGGTTATAGGCGTTTGCGGCGCGCTCGCCAAGCGGATCACCGTCAGATGTGACTGTTTCGGCAGAGATAATCTCATCGAGTGTTACATAAGCGCTTGCGAATTCCACAAGGCCGTCCATGCTGCGCTGCGAGCCTTTGTATTGGTCAAGCTCATAAAGCACGTCGGAAAGTTCGCCTTCCAGGGAGACGATATCGTCCATTTTAGTCGCTTCTTCCAGATAGCCAAGCAAGCGGTCGCGGCGCATTTCCAATATGTCGATGCGTGCTTCTGTGTCAAAATAATTATCTGAAATATCTTCGGTACCGATTTGCTTGTCGCGCACGGTGCCCACTCCGGAGAGTGTGTCCAGGAATGAATTGTAGCTTGCAATGGGTATGCGCAAGGTCATGCTAGCATAGCGTGCCGCACCATATTCGTTGGAATCGGCATAGGTGTTCTCGCTTTCCACATAGCCGCCGACGTTGGCCAGCGCTTTTTTTATTGTGGTATAGTCCTCGTCAAATTGCTTTGTCTCCAGCGCGAAGCTGGCAGAATAAACAAGCTTGCGGCCTGTCTCTGGCATGGTGACATTTGGCAGGTCTCCGAGATCGCCGACAGATTGGGCAGTGGCTTCTTCTACCATGGGTTCTTCCGCATATGAATCCTCGTTATAAGAATTATCCGAGCCATAGTTGTATTCGCCTGCATCGGGTGCAGTATCCATGGCGGCTACGGGTGCCTCTGCGGCTACGTCGTAAACGGTTGCTTTTTCGGAAGAAGAGCAGCCTGCCACAAGCAATAAGCACAATGCACATAATGTAACGATCAATAATTTCTTTTTCATAGAAAACACCTTCCTTGTTGGTTATGTGTAACTGTGAAGCGGTTACATAAATAGAAACTGAAGCAGGGTGGATAATATTACTGAAAATCATAAAAAAATTTTGAAATTAGAAAATTTATGAATAGCAAGCCATGTGGCGTGGTATATATAATATAAAGAATGCGGATGCACAAGGAGGAAGGATGCCATGAAATACAAGGTGATTATTAGAGAACCAGTGTCGGGAATGGAAAACTACATAGACGACCTGACAAAGGCCAAAGCGATTGAGGAAGCGGCAAAGCAGGCTGCAGATGCAGAGAAAAGGATTTACGTGGAATGGACAGACAGTAAGGAGCAATCTGGGTACCTGAATAGGGACGGTGGTATGGATTGCCCGGGTGAACCATGGTGAATGGTATATAGCAATATGAAAAAGCGCTGTGGAATTGAGCAGCGCTTTTTTTGACGCATGACGGGTAAGGCTGAAGAATCCTTTGGTATAGGTCGCATAGCAAAAAACATAAACAACAGAACTAGCGCCTGCCTGTTATGACGGAAAAATCATTTGCCCTTGCCCGGGCCGTCAAATCGGTCGATTTCCACGCCGTTTAGGTGCAGGCGTTTTAAAAAGTATTCACGGTAAACGATATTGCGGGGCAACCGATATAGCTTGAGCGTAGTTTGCATAAAAAAAGCGTTTTTTGTTACAACAGCCTTTTTGATATCGGTGTAATAAATTTGCCGTTTTGCTCCTAATGCGCTCACATAGATGATGTAATCGGGCAGCACTTTTATTTTCCATACTACAGCGTGCAGCAAAAAGGGAATGCCTGCAGCGGCTAAAATACAGATGAGGGTGATGGAAAATGTGGTGATGCTTTGCCGGATGACAAGATCCAGAATCAGCACGCACACAAACATAAAAAACAGAATGCACAGCCATAAAAACACCCGTGGGTAACGCACGGCAAAATCATCTTCTATGCTGATAATTCGCACACGGTCAGCGCGGCGTACCTCCATCACAAATCCGGCGGAGGCTGCGGCAAGAAGTGCGCAAAGCAGTATTTTTACAAGAGTGGGCATGGCATCAACCTTCTTTCGGATACTATTATACACTATTTTGCGCGGGCATATCAAAGCGTGGAAAAGTGTTTGTGTTTATGTTAAAATTGGTATTTATAATTTATATTTTGACGGAGGAAGCCAAATATGAAGAAGTTTTTCCAGGAATTCAAAGAATTTATATCACGCGGCAGTGTGATGGATCTGGCGGTGGGCGTCATCATTGGCAGCGCGTTTACAGCCATTGTTACCGCACTGGTGGAAAATATCATTAACCCCCTGATAGAGCTGCTTACGGGAGGGGGCGTGGATGCATCTGGGCTCAATATAACCATAAACGGAATAGCGTTTAACTTTGGGGATTTTATCGGCGCGGTCATAAACTTTATACTTGTGGCGCTGATTATTTTCCTGATGATAAAGACCATTAATAATATGCGCAAAAAAGAAAAGCCGCCGGAAACGGAACGTGACTGCCCGTATTGTAAGATGAAAATCAGCAAAGAAGCGACCAAATGCCCATACTGCACGGCAGATGTTGAGCCAGAGACAACCCCTGCGCCGGAGAGTGGCAGAAAAGCGCCGGCGACGCGAAGGAGACTGGGGTAATGGTGTTGAGCTGTTAACCTCGGTGTGTTACTTTGCTTAACATGAATGAGTGGATGATTCTTCGCAATAAAAAGCCACGAATATTTTCGTGGCTTTTTATGTTTTGGTTATGTTATTCTCCAAATTTTGTATGCTGTAGGTTGTATGCGATGCGGGTGAGCAACCCTTGTGGCAAAATAGCTTCCACAGCGCGTGCCAGTTTCATCAGCGCGCCGGGCACAATCACGCCCTTTCGTTTATACATCATGCGAACTGCGTAATCCACGGCTTCTCCCACGTCCATACCGCTGAAGCTTTTGGTGACATCGGCAGATTTGCCAAATTCGGTTTTTATGGGCCCGGGGCAAAAAGCACCCACGTAGACCTCGCTTTGCGCACGGCGCAGCTCTTCACGCACGGCTTGCGTGAGCCGCAACACATATGCCTTGGATGCGTAATAGCTGGAAAATAGCGGCCCGGGTAAAAAAGCAGCGGAGGAGGAAACGTTGAGAAGGTAACCGTGCCCCTGCTCCAGGAATTTTTGCAGGCAAAGCTTCATTAATATATGCATAGCGGTGATGTTTACATGCAACATATCCACCTCGCGGGCAAGGTCTGTTTTATCAAATGCGCCAAACACGCCAAAGCCGGCGTTGTTAATGAAAATATCGATCGGGGAATCCTTTACTTGTTCCCATAGGGCGTAACATTCGTCCTCGTGGGTAAGGTCTGCAGTGATGATCTCCACGTCCACCTTAAGCAAGCTTTGCAGCTCTTCCAGCCGGTCTTTGCGCCGTGCGGTAATAATCAGGTCATAGCCATCTTCTGCCAGCCTTGCTGCCATGGCGCGCCCAATGCCGGAGCTTGCGCCCGTGATCAATGCTTTCATGGTGTGTTGCCTCCCGGGTTAGTTTGAATCTCATTTCCATGCAATCAATCTGCGGAAGATGAGAGTTGTATGTTATAATTATTATACCAGCTTTTGGAAAAATGTGAAATCATGGATAACACACGCGCGGTAAAACAATAGCCTATAATTGTGCTGGGAGACAGATTCCGCGGCGTGTGGCAAAGAAAAAGTGCCAAAGGCGGGATGAGTTGTGAAAAATAACGGGCGGATGAAATATAGAGTACTACAATATTCAATTACAAAAGAATATTTGATGTGATTGGGATATCATCTGGGAGAGTATAGTGTAGCGTGGGGATAGTATAGATGGGAGCATCATGGGAAAAGAAAACGGTCGGCGTGACAAGCTTCGGAGTATATCAAAAAAAGAATACCTGCCCGTTTTGAGCCGATTTTGTGATACGGTCACAGAGCTGTGCCTTGAGGATGGCAGCTATAAGCTGGTGGTGCTGCAAGGCGAGCGTGATACCTCCGGCGCGCGGGAAGGCGATTACACAACATTAATAGAAACTATAGTGAAGGATTATGTCGATGAGAGCGACCATGCCGTGTTTCGGGATGCGCTCAGCCTGGACGCAGTTCGCAAGGCAGCACAGCAGGGCAGCGATGTTGTAACCGTGCAATACCGTGTTCGCAGTAATTCGGGGTTCAAATGGGTGGAAAACCGGGTCTTTTTGCATTGCGACGGATGGGCGGTTATTGTTTCCCATGATATTGATTACCAGAAGGAATACGCAGGACACAACCAGCGGGATGTCGCACAATATGGTGTCGCGTTGCGCAATATTTATGACGAACTATTTGAGATGAATGTCACAAAAAACGAGTTTCGCCTGCTTCACTTCCGCGAGGGGAAATATGTAAAACCGCCACAAAGCGGCCCACTGGATGCGTTGCTTGAACGCATTGTAGAGGAGATTATATATGTGGAGGACAAGGCGGAATTTGCCGCGTTTATAGACCCGCAAAAGCAACGGGAATATTTTGCGGAAGGTAGCGAAGCGCGTTTTCTGGAATTTCGTGAGTTGTGGGTAGACCTTGGATACCATTGGGTATCCGCCACATTGTTCCCCTTAGCCAGAGATGGGGAAGAGGGCGACGAGGTTTATCTCTGCTTTATCATGGATATTGATGAAAAAAAGCGGGCCGAAGAAGCAACGGAGCAAAACAAACAGCTTCAAAAGCAAAAAATGGACGACCAGCGATACCGTATCATTGTGAACCAGACAAATACGTTTGTGTTTGAATGGTACAGGGAAGGGGACGCGCGCTATGTCTCCAAGCGGCTGAAAAATCGCTTTCCGGCGGAATATCAGGCGCGGGATGTGCTGGATGTGCTGGAAAAAGAGCTGGTTCATGAGGACGATCGGCGGTCGTTTGGCGATTTTGTGGAGGAGCTGAAGCAGACACGGGAAAATAGTGAGGTAACTGTGCGGCTGCTTGATCATAGTGAGGAATATAAATGGTGCAGAATTGCCATGACCTATGTCAACGACGAGCAGAAGGAACCGCTTAGGATCATTGGCACCATCAATGATGTGGATGAGGCGGTGCAATCTAAGCTAGCTCTGTTGCACCGTGCGGAATATGATACGCTTACAGGCATATTAAATATGGATGCGTTCTATGAGCGTGCGCAAGAGCTGGTTCAGGCAAACCCAAAGAAGAATTATGCAGTGATTCGGTTGGATGTGAACCGCTTTAAGCTGGTGAACGACCTCTATGGGCTGGATGTGGGCGATAATCTTTTAAAGCATATTGCAAGGGTGTTGGAGAGATGCCTGGCGGTGCGCGAGGCGGTATACGGCAGACTGGGCGGCGATGTGTTTGTGATTTGCGTGCCGTATGGACGGCCGGAGGAGCTTGTGGTGCTGGTGCGCCGCATTTGGCAGGGCGTGGAGGAATATGACCTGCGGGGGAATAAGGCGTCGCCTTCCTTTGGGATTTGCTATGTAGAGGATCGCAATATACCCATGAGTATACAATGTGACTGGGCAAACCTTGCGTTAAAGACGGTAAAAGGTAATATGATTAAGCGCTGGGCGTTTTATGGCGGCAAGCTGCGCGAGCAGCAGCTCGATGAGCGTATGATAGAAAGCAACATGGAAAACGCGCTTAGGAGCAGGCAGTTTGTGTTGTATTTGCAGCCCAAGCATGATATCCGCACGGGCGGGATTGTGGGGGCGGAAGCGTTGATTCGCTGGAACCACCCTACTGAAGGATTGATGGCGCCTGTACGGTTTGTGCCACTATTTGAACGCAACGGGTTTATCATCAAGATGGATGAGTTTGTGTGGGAGCAGGCCTGTGTGCTGCTGCGCAAATGGATCGACAAAAACAAAACGCCTGTGCCTATCTCCATGAATGTGTCGCGTATACACGCGCTGAATCCGGGGTTTGAAAAAAGACTGCTGGGCATGATCGCGCGGTATAGAATACCGAATGAATTAATAGAACTGGAGCTGACGGAAAGCACATTTGTGGAAAACCAGCAGGAGCTGTTCCAGACCATGAAGACATTGCAAAACGCAGGGCTCAACGTGTCGATGGATGATTTTGGATCGGGGTATTCCTCACTTAATATGTTGAAAAGCGTGCCAGTGAATACCATCAAGCTGGACAGGGAATTTTTGAATGAGACAACGGCAACTAGCAAGGGTAAGATTATCATGGAGCACACAATATCCATGGTGAATGACCTTGGCCTGAAGGTGGTAGCGGAGGGAGTGGAGACGCAAGGGCAGGCGGATTTTGTCGACAGGGCAGGCTGTCATATTGCTCAGGGATACCATTACTCCAAGCCGATGCCTATCTGGGATTTTGAAGCGATGCTTTTTAAACAGGGAGACGGCGCGGAATAATAAGTTAACAAAATAAAAAAGGGCTGAGAGCAGCCCTTTTTTTGTTAAAAATCTGGCGGTTGTGCCGCAGTTACCTGACTAGTGCATAGATACATGAGTCGGAGAAAACACCGTTTTTCCATACGCTTTTTTTCAGGGTGCCTTCCAGCGCAAAACCAGCTTTTTCCAGCACGCGACGGGAGCCGATATTGCCCGTAAATGGTTCTGCGAAAATACGCACGGCATCTGAAGAATGAAATACCATTTGGCATACTTTTTGTATGGCGGCGGACATGATGCCCCGCCCCCAAAACGGCTCGCCCAGCCAGTAGCCAATCTCCACGCTCTTTTCATAAACATCATCCTGGAAAAACGCGCCAATGCTACCCACAGCCCTGCTGTCCACGCAAATGGCGCGCAGAAGCTGCTTATGCGGATTCCCGCTTAGGCAGCTTCTTATATATTGCCGCGCGTCTTCCTCTGTGTAGGGATAAGGAAAACCATTGCGAAGGTTATCCGCAATGGCTTTGTTGTTGGCGTAATTTGCAATGGAGGGCGCGTCTTCGTAAGCCCATTCCCGCAATGTAAACTCTGTGTTTCCCATTAAATAGTTTCCTTTTCCTTGTGTCGCCTGCGCCGCACAATCAGCAGCAATATGTTTGCCGCTGCAACAGCAAGGATGATATAAACCATCAGATCGAGCTTTTCATCGCCGGTGATGCCGCCGCGTCCGTTTGTGCCTTTACCAGTGTTGCTGCCGATTCCTGTATCTGTTCCGTTGCCGTTGTTGCCGTTTCCACTGCCATCGTCCTTGTCAAATTCCACAAGGATGGTGTGGTCTGCTTCCACCAGCGCGAATGTGTAATAGCTGCCGTTTGTCTGAACTTCCTGATTGTCCACCACCACACGGCTCACCTTGTAGCCGTTGTCCGGGTAAAAATAGAACGTCTGGCTGTTGCCTGCGGGCACGGTGACACTGCCATCTGGCGAGATGGAGCCGTTTGTACCTGCTGTGGCGCGTATGGTGTGCATGGTAACAGGTTCCGGAATATCTACCGTGAAGTCAACCGGGATGACCATATCCGTAAAGTACATGAACATGGTGTAGTCGCCGTTGCCCAGCGCGCGCAGGTATGATTCATACAGATTAATTACCGTGCTGCCCTCATAGATATCCGCGTCTATGCCGTCGCGGATTTCCTTTCCAAGTATTTCCGCTTTGATGAACTTGCTGAAGTTCACATTTATGCCTGCTTCCACGCCTTCCGGTTGCCCAGTGTAGTACTCGTTGATTACATAAAGAATCAGGCTTTGCAGGTCGTCCTCGGAAAGCCAGTGCGCCAGCACCGATACATCCTGTGCAGGCATTGTTACAACATCACCCGCCGCATAGAATGTGCCGCTCGGCAGGTATTCCCAACCGATGAATATATAGCCGTCCTTTGTGGGCGCGTCGGCCAATGCCACCCGCTGTTCGTAGGTGAATTCTACTGGGGCAGGGACGGGCGTGCCACCATCCGCGTCATAGGTTAATGTATAGATTTCATCATCTTCAAAAGATGTAAGCTCTACTTCAAAGCCATTGTTTGGCGCGGGCATGGCAAAGCTGTCATCCGCTTTGGGGTCAAAGCCGGCAATGTTGCCGTCGGCGTCGCCACCCTTGTCAATAGCCCACACGGCAATTTTTCCAATCGCCGGGTCGGTGATGTTCGAAGTAAGCGAAACATCCACGCCGCTTTTCACGATATCCACCTTCCAGTAGGGGAGTGGGTATCCGGCCTCCAGCGTATAGCTGCCGTTGTTTACCTTGAGCGTGGAATAAGTACCGTCAAGTTCGCTACCTGTGGTGTCATTGATGCGGCCCTGGCCAATGGAGATGAAGTAATTGCTGCTGCCATCGTCTATTGTCCTGCCATTTGCAAGCAGGTTCACAGTTGCGCCGCCATCCACATCCAGCACTCCCTGCGTAGCATCGTCTGGGTCTGCAGAGCCGATGTCCTGCGCGCTGCCGCTGCCTGTGGCGTTTACTGTTGCGCCGTCTATGGTTACGGTGCCGCTGCCGCCCGCATTTGCAGGGGGTGTGGCTGTGCCGCCGCCGATGCCTGTGCCACCACCGTTGCCAGTCGCGGTAACGGTGGTTTGGCTGCCGGAGATTACGATATCACCGCCGCTGCCGCCGCTTGTGCTGCCACCCGCGCCGCCAATACCCGCGCCGCCATTGTCACCGCCTGTCGCAGTCACGGTGCCGCCGGTGATTGTTACATCACCGCCATTGCCGGCTGTTGCCGCGCCACCGCCACCGATGCCCGCGCCGCCGCCGTTGCCGTTTGCCGTCACAGTTCCGCCATTTATTGTCACGGTGGTGCTGCTGCCAGCACTGCCACCGCCAATACCCGCACTATTGGGACTGCCGTTTGCTTCTACCGTGCCGTTTTTTATTGTAATGCTGTTGCTGCCCGCGCCCGCGCCGCCGCCGATGCCTGCGCCGCCGTTTGCACCATTTGCTGTTATCTTGCCAGTGGAGTCAATCGTGACGCTGTCACTGCTGCCCGTGCTGCCGCCGCCAATGCCCGCACCGCCGTTTGTGCCGTTTGCCGTCACATTGCCGCTGCCACCGATGCTGATGGACTCGCCATTGCCGCCATTGCCACCGCCGATGCCTGCGCCGCCGCCGTTGCCTGTGGCATTCACTGTGCCGCTGTCACTGATAGAAACAGTGCCGCTGTTGCCGCCACTGCCGCCGCCAATACCTGCAGCGCCTGTTGTGCCCTGCGCGGTGATGGTGCCGCTCGTAATATTGATGGTGCCGGCGTTTGCGGAGGATCTGCCGCCGCCAATGCCCGCGCTGTTTGTGCCGCCTGTCGCGGAGATTGTGCCACCCGCGATGGTGATTTCATTACCTGTGGGAACCTCAATACCCGCGCGGTTTGCGCCGCTTTGTAGTGTGGCGCTGCCCTCCACTGTAAGGGCGACATTAGAACCGCTCGTAAGCGCGAACGCCGGGTTATTAGAAACGATGGAGCCGCCTACGTTTACATCCTTCAGCTTCACCAATACAGGGTCTGAGGAATCGCCGGCGTTGTTTACTGTCACGCCATAGGGGACGGCGGTATTCTTATCAAGCTGCGTGATTAAAATGACCTCGTCTTTGTCGTATAGCCTGGTGACTGTGCCGCCTGTTGTTGTCTGCGTTACCAGGAACTGCGAGCCGCTTTCGGTAATCACGATATTGCCATAATCCAGCTTGAAGTCATAGTCCTGCCATGTTACGCGGTTCTCCTTGACGCCCGGCGTGCCAGTTACCACTTCCGCCCAACCGTTTGTTACTGCGCCCACGTTCACCTTGGCATAAAGCCCGGCTGGCAGCCAGATCCATGCGCTGTCTTTAAAGGAAGAACCGTGTTCACCGCCCGCTGTAACTGTTTTTACGGGATAGTTGGTTGTGTTGCCGTTAATCGCAATAACAAACCCGGGAGTAAGGGCGCTGGCTGTTCCCGCGTCTTTTTTCGCGGGTACGACCACCTTATAAACGGGGGTTGTGCCATTGCTGGTGGCATTGTCTACAGTCTCCGCATAAACGCTACCGCCTGTAATCTTGGTGGTGCCGGGAGTACCGTTTGTGCTGCCCATGCCATAGCCGATGTCGCGCGCCGCCAAATTGGAGCCGCCACTTGCAGTCACATAGCCGCCTGTGGAGATGGTTACAGCGCCGCCCGTGCCACCTGTGCCGGTATTGGAACCACCGCCGCCAATGCCCGCGCTCTTTTGCCCGTTTGTCTTGGTGCGCACTGTTGCGCCCGGGATGGTGATGCTGCCACCTGCACCGCCCGCGCCACTGCTTGTGTTATATCCGCCGCCAATACCCGCGCCATTTGCGCTGGTAGAGTCTACGGTGTTGCTTGTGATTGTGATACTGCCACCCGCGCCTGCCGCGGTTGTGCTGTCCGATCCGCCGCCGCCAATGCCTGCGCCTGTAGCTGCTGTTGCGGTAACCGTGCTGCTATCAACAGTGATGGTGCCGCCTGCCGCATATGCGCCGCCGCCAATGCCTGCGCCGTATCCGCCTGCTGTGCCATACACCGTGCCGCCGTTGATATCCACTGTGTGCGAATTACGCCTGCCACCGCCGATGCCTGCGCCGTGGCCGCCTGTTGCTGATGCGATACCGTGCACCTCGCCGTTATTTATGATGATGCTGCCGGTTGTCTGTCCGGTGGAGGCATTGCTGCCGCCACTGCCGATGCCTGCGCCTATGCCGTTGCCATAGCCTTTTACTACTCCGCCATTTACTGTGATTGCCGCCGTGCCCAGGCTACCTGCCGTGGCAGACCCGCTGCTGCCGCTGCCAAGGCCCGCACCGTTTGTGCCGCCTGTTCCCGTAACTGTACCGGTGGCAATGGAAATTCCGCTTGCGGAAACCGCACCGCCCGCGGCTGTATTGCTGCCGCCGCCACCGATGCCCGCGCCATAGCCATTGCCTGTTGCGGTAACGACTGTATTTGTGCCATTGATTACAATTGTGCCGCTTGCGCCGCCAATGGCTGCGTTGTTGCCGCCGCCGCCAATGCCTGCGGCGTTAACGCCACCCTGCGTTGTGATATTGCCCGCGGTAACAGATATGGTGCCGCCTGTGCCGCCTGTGCCGCCGCCAATGCCTGCGCCGTAATTGCCGCCTTGCGCGTTAATTTTGCCGCCGTTTATTGTGACAGTACCAGCGTTGCCATTGCTGCCGCCGATACCTGCGCCGTTTGTGCCGCCTGCTACGGAAAGGATGTCGGTTGTGCCGTTTGTGGCGTTTAAGGTAAGCGTGCAGCCGCCGGGGACGCTGATGCCCGCGTAGCCGCTTCCAGAAAGTAGCTTTGTTTCCACATAAGCCGGCGTGGTATATGCCGGATCTACACTTTCATTGCGCAGGCTGTCTATGGTTAATTGCACGTTTGCGCCGTTTGAAAGCGTGATAGCGCCTGTCGTGCCTGTGCGTGAGATGTACATACCGCCCTTTAGTGTGATATTCCGTTGAGTCAGGTTGGTGCCATCCACGCTGATGCCGTAGTTCCAGCTGTTTCCTGCGGTAGTGGGGTCGTTTTCCTGCATAATAACAAGCTTTGCACCTGTTTTCAGCTTGCGTGTTGTAGCAGGGTTTGTGCCGTCGTTTTGTACCACCTGCATCATGTTTGTGCCCGACCCGCCGGGGTTGCTGATGGCGATATTGCCATAATCGATATAAAGAGCAATGCTGGGGGACTCCCAATACACTTCGTTTTGGCCGGAGAGGGGAGTACCCGTGACGACATCCGCCCAACCGGAATAGGCGGGGGTGATGCCGCTTACGTTCACACCATTGCCAGAAATTCCTTCGATAAAGCCTTCGGGTAGCCAGATATGCGCTGCGTCCGGGAAGGTGAGGCCGGTTGCGTTGTGCTGGTTATTTGTATTTACCGTTATTGCGGAATAAGTGGTTGCCCCGCTGTTGTATTGCGTGGTTACGGTTCTGCCTGTGGCAAGGTTTACGGCAGTGCCATCCTTGTATTTGGGCACAACAACACTGAACACAGCCGTACCTGCCGTGTTTTGCGCGTTTTTCACGTTATTGTTTACCGCCCACACGCTGCCGCCTGTGATAGTAGCCGTACCCGATGTGCCGCCGTTTGCTGCGCCAATATCGGCACAGCCTGTGCCGCCATTTGCCGTCACATAACCGTTGCTGATGGCCACGTTGCCACTGCTGCCGCCCGTGCCATTTGCCGACTGGCCGCCACCGATACCAGCACCGCCGCCAATCGCAACAATGATTGTGCTGCTTTGTGCAATCGTAACCGTGCCGCCCGCACCGCCTGTGCCGCTGCCCGCCGCCGCGCCACCGCCGATTCCCGCGCCGCCGCCTGTCGCCTTTACAGTGCTGGCTGCGGTGGAGCCAATAACTACAGCGCTGTAACCGCTGCCGCCGTTTTGGTTGCCGCTTGTTGCGCTGCCACCGCCAATGCCTGCGCCACCACCCGTTGCTGTTATCTGTGCGTTATTAATGGTGATGGAAGCACCGGCGTTGCCGCCCGCGCTGCCACCGCCGCCACCGATGCCCGCGCCACCTGTGCTGCCGCCGGTTGCGTTCACGCTGCCGCCGCTGATGGTTACGGTACTATAGCCAGCACTACCCGTACCACCGCCAATACCTGCGCCGGATGAAGCAGTGCTTGCCGCCGCTGTTACCGTGCCGGCTTTTATTACGATGGAGGAAGCCGTACTTGCACCTGCCGCGCCATTACCACCGCCGCCAATGCCCGCGCCGCCTGTGCCGCCACCGTTTGCCGTTACAGTGCCGGTGTTTATAGTAACAATATCATAGCCAACCTTGCCACGCGCACCGCCAATGCCCGCGCCGCCGTCATACCTGCCGCCACCTGTTGCCGTCACTCTTGTAGACGTGCCGGAAACGGTGAACGCGCTGCCCGTGCCACAATCGCCGCCAATGCCGGGAGCTGCGCCATAGCCGGTAGCCGTCACATTTGCGTTGCCGGAGATATCCACCTGTGATCCGCCACTGCCGAAGTATGGGTCGGCCGCGCCATTGTTGTTGCCGCCGCTGCCGATGCCTGCACCGCCGATCTGGCCATTGCCTGTGCCGTTATTGCTGCCGCCTGTGGCATGGATTGTTCCGCCGGTGATAGAAAGGGTGGAGAGGCCGCCCGGCACTGTGCTGCCAGTACTGCCGCCACCGCCAATACCCGCGCCAAAGCCGCCGCCCGTGGCGCGTACGGTGCCGCTGGTGGAAAGAATAACCGGAACACTGCCTTGTGCGCTGCTGCCACCAATACCCGCGCCGCCGCCGTGGCCGCTGTCCATATTGCTGCCGCCCTGCGCTGTTACACCGCCGCCGGAGATTGTGATTTTATGCGCGGTATCATCGGAATCATACACGCCGCCGATACCGGGAGAACCGCCCATTCCATACGCGTTCACCGTGCCGCCCGAAATTGTGATTAATCCCGGCTTACCCGATTGCGATGCGTTTGCCGCGTTGTAACCGCCGCCAATGCCCGCGCCATGTAGTGGGGCAGGGGTGCTTGTCCTGCCGCCATATGCGTTCACAGTGCCGCTTGTGCTGATGGAGATGGTGGTGGCGCTGCCCGCGGGGGTGCTGCTGTTATTGCTGCCGCCGCCGCCCAGCCCTGCGCTATAGCCGCCGCCATATGCTGTCACGTTTGCGTTGCCGCTGATGGAAATGGGTACACTGCTTTGGCCTGTGTTGCCGCCAATGCCCGCGCCACCAGCAACAGAAGTGGTAACAGCATTGCCGCCAGTCGCCTCTACCTTGCCGCCCGAAATTGTGATTTTGTGCGCGGTGTCGTCATTGTTATAATATCCGCCGATGCCCGCGGATGCGTTAATTCCCATTGCTGTCACTTCGCCGCCCGAAATGGTAATAAGTCCGGGTGCGCCCGATTGTGCCGGGTATTGTAAGTTATAGCCACCGCCAATGCCCGTGCCGCCGTTGCTCAACGCACTGCCGCCCGTGGCCGTCACTTCGCCGCCGGAGATGGTAATTTGCGTGCCGCCTCCGGCAGGGATGTTATTTGCCGTGCCGCCGCCGCCAATGCCCGCGCCGCCGCCCGAGCCTGTGGCAATCACCGTGCCGCCTTTTATTTCAATGGCAGTCGCATCCTGCCCGTTGCTGCCGCCGATGCCCGCGCCGCCGGTTTGGCCGGTTGCCGCGTAAGCCGTCACCTCTACGGCGTCGCTTGAGTTTGCGCCGATGGTGATTTTGCCGGCGGTGTCGCTGCTACCGCCGATGCTGGCGCTAAAGCCGCCGCCGGTTGCCTCCACGGTCGCACCGTCTTTAATCGTGATTAAGCCGGGCTTGCCGATAGTGAGGCTGGAGTTGCTTTGCTGCCCGCCGCCAATGCCGGTGGCATATCTCGCGGTCGCGGCCACTTTTGTGTTTGCGCCGCTGATGGTAAGGGAGGTGCTGTCGCCGCCCGTGCCGGAGACGATCTGCCCGCCGCCGATTCCCGCGCCGCATGTGCCCGCGGTTGCCGTTACCGTGCCGCCTGTTATGCTGATGGCACCGCCATTTTGGCCTTGCCCGCCGCCAATACCCGCGCCGCCCACGCCACCTGTTGCGGTTAGCGTTGGAGTGGCGTTTGCTGCTGTAATCGTAACGGCACTGTTGTTTGTGCCATCGTAAGATACATCCACACCCGCAAAGCTGTCGCCCGCCTTCAGGCTGTTGGCGCCTTGCAGCTCCAGAATTGCGCTTGCAGCGTCCGTGTCGGTTTGTATAATAAATGCCGGATCGTTTGTTGTACGTGCAATGTCAATATTGCGGATCATTGTTTTCACGGCATAGGTTGCGCCTGTATTCCTCACGAAAATACCGTGGTCGATGCTGTCTGTGCCGCCATCACGCCGGTTGGTATCGATAATGCGGATGGGGTCCATGGTGCCCGAAAAACTGACATTGCGTGCCACTTCTTCAGGAGAGCCAAATCGTACCTTCAGTTTGCCGGAGTTCAGGTCGTCCGGCTCTATGATAATGTCACCTTCCGCAATATCGTAATAATACTGGGGTGGGACACTTTCCCAATATACATAGTTGATGCCGGTGTCGTATACGCGTGCCCGGCCCTCGTCCTTTGCACCCACAGTTACCTGCCGTGTGGCGCTGCCGTCCAGCCGCATCTCGGGAAGCCACAGCACCGCGCCCCAAGCTATCCCGTCACTGCCCTGGAAGCTGCTGCCATGCTCCTGACCGGCAGTGCTTACGGTGCGCGCGTTGTATCCGCCCAGGCTTATGCCGGTGTAAACGGCCTGTACATCCATATCAAGCAGAGAATCGCCACCAGGCCCCGCAAACCCGTCTACTGTGGCGGGCACAACAACCGGATAGACGTTTTTGCCATTGCCATCTGTTGCCTGCATGTTTTTGTCGTTTTTGGGCCATACACTGCCGCCCGTGATGGTGAGTGAGCCACCGTTGCCGCCGCCTGTGCCGATGTCCTGGTTGCCGCTTGCCGTCACAAAGCCGCTGGAAATAGCAATTACACCAGCACCGCCACTGCT
Organism: Christensenellaceae bacterium OttesenSCG-928-K19; assembly: GCA_030266015.1. Lineage (GTDB taxonomy): Bacteria > Bacillota > Clostridia > Christensenellales > Christensenellaceae > UBA5399. The sequence continues at coordinate 39,535 of JAJDHD010000002.1, forward strand.
GCCGCCGCCAATACCCGCGCTGCTTGTGCCGCCTGTCGCTGTGACAATACCGCCACTGATGGTGATTGTGCCGCCTGCTGCGCCACGTCCGCCACCAATGCCCGCGCCGCTTGGGCTGCCCGTGGCAATGACCGTGCCGTTTGTAATGACGATGTTGCCGCCAGAGCCGCCAGAGCCGCCACCGATGCCCGCACCTGTGCTGCTGCCGCCTGTCGCCGTTACAGTGCCACCGTTTATTGTGATGGCATTACCACCGGTGCCGCTCTCGCCGCCGCCAATGCCTGCGCCGCTTGAGCCGCCAGAGGCGGTTACCGTGCCGTTATTTATTGTGATTTTACCAGCGCTTCCAGTACTATTGCCGCCAATGCCCGCGCCGCGTCCACTGGCAGACGCAGTCAACACACCGCTACCACCGTTTATAGAGAGCTCACAATCGCTTGGCACATTGAGGGCTGCATTGACACCCGAGGAAACGAGTGAGGCAGTGCTGCCGATGGAAAGCAGTACGTTTGCGCCATCCACAAGGCCAAGCGGGTTTCCGCTTGTAGGATTAAATGCGGTTTGATCCAGCATAAGCTGGACAGGGGCGGTCATATCTGTACCGTTTACTGTAACCGTTATGGAACGTGATGTTACAGGAGCCTGCTCAATCAGCCGGATCAAATAATGGTTGGCGACATCTTCTTTCACAACCCCGCCAATCAAAATCTCCAGCGTTTTTGCCGTGCCTTGCTTTTGACGGATGAGTATATTTTTCCCGTTAACGCTGTCGTCGATATGAATGGGGAGTTCAGGGGGCCAATAGAGCATGTTTTCCGGGGGATCTTCGTCAAAATCCGGATTCCCGCCGGGATCGGGAACACCCCGCACCACATCCGCGCGCGCGGTAGCGTTTACGCCTGTTATTGTAATATTCGAATAATATGTCGCATCAGGGTCGTCGGTCGCTTCCAGCCAGAGATATGCCACGGCGCTCTCGTCCAAAGAGGTTCCATCCAGGGGAGAGGCAGCGGTATAGGCAATGTAGGTGTAGGACTCTTGGCGCACAGCAACCTGTTTGCCGCCCGAAACATCGCCGCCAAGGTTGCCTTTTTTACGCACGGTCACGCGCATTGCCGGGTCGCCGTTTGCTCCTATAGGATTGGAGATCATGCTGTCGGCTTCATTCGGGCCGCTGCGTGTGGGCCACACATTGCCGCCTGTAATGGTGGTGACAGCTCCGGCATTTGTGCCGCCGATATCCATGCTGCTGCCGCCGCCCGTAGCGACGATAAAGCCGCTTTGTATAGAGATGCCGTTTACAGACCCGCCTGCACCAGCGCCAATGCCCGCGCCGGTTGTGCTGGTGGCGGTTACTTTTGTGTTGTCAGCCACATTGATGTTGATGGTTTTATCGCCCGCGCCCAGACTGTTTGCGCCTCCGCCAATGCCCGCACCACTGTTTCCTGTTGCGGTGATCTCCGCAGAGCCAAGAATATTGATTGCGCCCCAAGAGCCGTTTGCACCACTGCCAATTGCCGCACCGTCCGCGCTGTTTGTTACAGAAAGGGAGCCGGATGGAAGGTCAATGGTAATACCTTGTACCATGCCACTCTGTCCGCTGCCAATTGCCGCGCCGCTGCCGTTACTTATTGCTATTAAGCTACCACCTGTTATGGAGATATCCCCGCAGGTCTGGCCGCTGCCGCCGCCAATGCCAGCGCCGTTGCCGTTGCCAGTGGCTGTTACAGTACCGCCAAGGATTGTCACATTGCCAGAGGTGGTGGGGTTGCCGCCGCCATCTGTGCCAACAAGGCCGCCGCCGATACCCGCGCCGCCGCCGTTTCCAGTCGCAGTTATTTTGCCGGATACGATAGTGATGTCACCACTTGTAAGTCCGCTGCTGCCGCCAATACCCGCGCTATCCGCCCCGCCGGTAGCAGACAACTCACCGCCGCGGCTGTTTAGGTTGCTTATGGTGAGCGCGCCGTTCTCCGGTACACGGATGGCCGCGCCTGCTGTGGAAGCAAGCGTAATGTCCTTAAAAAGCATCAGGTTGATATTGGACTTGCTGCCCTCGTCCAATGCTGTGGCAAAGTTAAACGATGGACCAGCACTGGTTACATTTAATCCCTCCACATGCAGGTTGACAGGGATGTCTGTTTTGGAAGTTACCAGCAAGTTGTTGCTGGTTGCTGTATTACGGTAATTTGACTGGGTGATTACAATGGTTTTACTGCGGTCTATTCCCAGCAAAGAGGGGAATGCGCCGGGGTCAAGTCCGGGCTGTTCTGCCTTCAGTGTGCCGTCATCATTCTCTATTATTGTGATATTACCCGCAGCCAAGTCAAATTCATATTCATACCAAAACACTTCATTAACAGGTGGGATTTCCGTTGTGTCATGGCCGGTATCCTTCACAAAAGCCCGCCCGGTGCTGGTCGTGTTGGCAGGCAGGGTAATGCCACTGCCGGTTAATGAAATGCCAGTGTAATCGTCATCATACTTGGGTAACCAGATATAAGCGGCCATGTCTGCGCCGTTGTGTTCATTTCCAAGTTCGGTAACGGTATTTGCCGTATAATTATTTGGAAGAGGATCGCCATTTGCATATACAGTCAGCGCTGCGTCGGTCAGCGTCTGCGTTATCCCATAGATAGATGTTTCTTTTGGGACATATACACAATAGGCCTCTGTGTCATAAGTGCCGTCAGTGGGGTCGGTATATACGGGGTCGGTTTTGCCTTGCACCGGGTAAACGCTACCGCTTTTGATTTTAAGATTTACAGCAGCAGCACCATTGCCGCTACCGATGTCGTTGTGATCTGCGCTGCCAGAGTTGGCCGTTACATAACCACCGTTGATTGTGATGGTGCCACCTGGGGCATTATTACCGCCGCCGATGCCTGCCCCGCCACTACCGTCGGCTGTGGCCTGTACAACACTGTTCTCAATAGTGATGGAACTTAGGTTGTTGCCGTTGCCGCCACCAATGCCTGCGGCGCTGACGCTGCCAAATGCTGTAACATTGCTGTTTTGGATGGTAATAGACCCGCCGGAATTTGTATTGGTAGAATTACCAATACCCGCGCCACCTTGCTGGCCCCTTGAAATGACAGTAGTATTTTCAATAGTGAGTGTTCCGCAGGTTTGGCTCGTATTATATACGCTGTTGGAGCCAATGCCAGGTGCCATGAAACCGGTTGCGGTTAATGTTGCAGAACCTGTGGAGGTAATAAGTAAAGAACGCTTAGAACCGGAAGAACTGACGAAACTGGAAACGTCGATTGCCGGCCATCCACCGCCAGAGCTTGAGGTACCGCTTAGTGTGCAATTTGTGCCATCTGTGAGTTGTATTGTAGCGTCAATATTATCGTTCCCAGACTTGTAGACATAAATGGAAGGCCGGTTGCCGCTTGTCAGTGTGCCAACCTGGGACATGGACACAGTGCCGGTGATAACAAGTGTGGATTCGTGTTCAAGGTAAAAGGCTCTGTAGCCATATGATCCGTTATATTGTCCGTCGGTCGCATTATTGCCCGTAATGGTGACGGTTTTACCAGCAAGTACGGTAATGATTCCGGTGCTTGCGTTATAGCTGTAGTTTAATGAAGCCGCACCTGTGGTCAACTGTGCGTCCGTTGCGGTGGAAAGGTTGACAAAGTCGCCATCAGTTATGCCATCAAGGATGGACATGGGCGCAATGCCCATAACCACGGCAACTTCCACTTGGGGGAGTGTGAGGCCGCTTGCCAGCGTGTAGCCTGTGGCTAATTTGGGGGTAAACAAAAAGCTGCTGCCAATCGCATCTTTATTGTATTCTGCATCGCATACCCAGGATTCGACAGGGATGCTGATTGTTTCGCCTTTATCATTTGTGCCGGTGAGGAAAGAGGGGAAGGGGATATCCGCCTGCTCCGTGCCGCTTGGAATCTCCAGCCGGGCGCTTGTTTCGTCCAACATATCCAGAAATGAAATGGTAACAGGGGCCATTACGTCTGCCGTGTCGGTTGAGGGCGTGGAAGGCTGGGGCGTTCCTGTGGAGGAAGAGCCCTCGTTGCCTTCGGGCTTGTTGTTATCGTCGATTAAAGAGGGCGGCTCGCTGTCAGGGTCGGTTGTAGTGGACGGAGCAGCGTTTTCCTGCGCATTTCCACCTGTTTGTCCTGTGCTGTCATTGCTGCCAGATGACGTGCCGTCTGTATTTTCTATGTTGCCGGTTTCGCCGACAGTTGCAGGGAAGATATTCCCCTGCGCCATTGTTTGTAAGGGTATCATTACAGAAAAAATGATAACTAAAATGATTCCAACAAACCTGCTAGTAACCTTATATTTCTTTTTGCCGATCCTTCTCATGCTTGGCCCCCAGTTTGATTTTATAATACAATTACCCTGTAGATAAATTTATTGATTGCGAAATACACTAAATTATATGAATTTTACATTGAAAAAATCCATAATCGGATATTATTCCACAATACCTAAATACTACAAAATTATACCACAAGAAAAGCGCTTTGTTAAGCAAAAAAATGCGGATTTTAGTAATAGGGCAGGTCAAGATAATAAATAATCTTATGCTTTTAATATTTGGGTTGTATCTAAAAGCGCAAAGGCTTAGGGTGCATGTTAGTGCTTCTTTGATAAAAGCAGAGGTGTATGGGGTTGTGAATGTTTGGGCCAGAAAATGCCGTTTCAAAAAACAGGTTAACTACGATTTTAGTAAAAAAGAGAAAAAGAAAGCCTAGCCCTTATGGTACTGGATTTGGTTGCGCCCGCCCCTTTTGGCTTCGTAAAGCATCTGGTCGGAGCATTCCAGCCATCGCTCAATTTGGTCTTCCCGCTGGGCGGTAAGTGAGCAGCCGCCAATACTGACAGTTATGGGGATGTCTCCTGCACTGGTGGAGAAGGGCTGCACATTCACAGCGTTTAAAATGCGCTCGGCGGTTTCCATGCCGCCCTGCTTGTTTGTGCCTTCCACCAAGATGACAAACTCCTCGCCACCATATCGGCAAAAAACATCTGTTTTTCGCAACACTTGGCTGCAAATACGGCACAAGGTTATCAAGACTTCATCTCCAATAATATGGCCGTAGGTATCATTAACCCTTTTGAAATGATCAATATCCAGCATAAGCAAGGTAAGGGGCTGGTTGTGCCGTGCGGAATGCAAAACACTATTTTTGGAGTATTCGTCAAAATAGCGTCTATTCTTGATGCCGGTTAGCGCGTCTTTAGCCGCAAGTGAACTGAGTTTGTTCATTTGCTCACGGAATTCCGTTACCTCACGGATTAGGAATCCATCACCACAGTCACGGCTTATTGTGTCGCTTATTTGGAAAGAGGAAATGCGGTAATATTTGAATGCATCATCCGATTCCAGCTCGAATTCCGCTTCTTCCAACCCAGCAAGCCCGTTTTGCCCAACAAGCTTTTCCAGCGAGAGCAAGGTGGGGGCCTGCGTATTACAAAATCTTTGGAAAAACTCCCGACCGGCCCGGTTTGCGTCCACGCAACTACCCCATCGATCAAACAATACATAAATTTCCCCGGTATGGGAGATCGCCTTGTTGCGCGCCGAGTGCAGGTATTGATAAAAGATATTGGTGATGAATAATACGGGGATAAACATCAATAGGTATGCAGGGTGGATGCCTGCAAGATAGGGTGTAGCCATTTCCAACAGGCTGAAAAGCGACGGGAAAATGGAGATGGCAACGATGATCCAGATCAGTCGACGGTTGCGTTTTGCTGCGTTGCGGATTGTTAAAAAGGCATTAAGGATGACCACGCCAACAAGGATATAAGAATAAATTGCCAGAGGGGCACTGAGCTTTCCGTAAACGAAAAAGAAGCCGAAGCTGTCGGCGCTTTTTTCCACAGATTCCACAATCAGGTGATGGAAAGGGTTTGTGATGGCAAGCACCAAGACTAGCACAGGGACAATGAACAGCAAACGAAAATAAGTCCTTCGCTTTTCTGAAATTTTGCCAATCAAAAATACCATGGTGAGGGCAAAAGCTGTGTTGGAAAGTGTCATTGTGGCAACAAGGAGGGCGGTAAAACGTAACAGGGTATCGCTGTCTTGCACAAAATAGCAGGTTACCAGCAACAGAACAGACACAAAAGTAATCGCGATAAAGATAAGGCAATAATTCAGCCCGGGTACCTTTTGCGATGTATATTTGAAATAGCTACAAAACAACATGACCAATATAGCAAGGCCAACAGTAGCCAGCATGATGGTGAGTGTGTTATACATGGATCCCCCTTATTATTGTATATAGTATACTAAGTCCATCAGGTTCTGTAAACAGTAAAAAAAGAATTTGAGGTGCAAAGGCACTTGGTTGACAGTTTTTCGGATTTCTAAGTGCGGTGCTATGATACTGATGTTTGAAATTGGTTGCTAGCCCAGCTCTTTGAATTAGAAAAAGGCTGTCGTCGATAGCTCATCGCAAAATGTGAATATGGGAGGGATGGCGGATGACGACCGCAATGTTAGTTTTGTGCACAAGAGCGAAGGTACGGTGGAAGGCCGTAAGAAAGGAAAATTGGTGAAGCATTAAAATGAACGCTGTGGCAGAGAGATTGCCTGCGCAGATTCCAAAGCAGAAGCGCTTGGATGTTGATGTGGATATAGCGGTGGTGTCCTCTAGTTGTGCGATCCAGTAGGGGATAGCTACAGCACTAATGGGATGGCGTGCAATCGGGAAAGAATTCTACGTGTTTTGCGGAAGCTGCTAATACACCCATTCGTAGTCAAAGAATACTTCGCAGTCCCCGTTTTCCAACATATATGCAGGCACGTGGAACTCATAGGTATTGCTGCCCGCGCGGGCAAACACATCCTCCGCAAGCATGTTCTCCTCCATGTTGTCGCTGCCCAGTGCATACATGGAATAGTAGATGCGTACAGAAACGGCGGTAGACTGGTTAAGGAAGGTGACAGAACAGTCAAACCCACCGTTACCGTCCGGTTGTGCATCGCTGGCTGTAATCACAAGCGTGTCCTCGTCATAAGGGTCATCGCTGGGTATGAAATGGAGATAATCGGAAATAATGACAGTATTTGATTGCGGGGCAGGCGTGCTTTTTTCTTCCGGTTCCGGAGTGGGTGTTGTTTCTGCCGATGCTTCCCAGCTGTAGTCATAAGGGAATCCAAAGGAAAAATCAATACTTGTTCGATCTATGCCCGGAACAAGATAGACGCGTACATATTCGCCATACGCGTCAAGAAGCCATTCAGCATAAAGATAATCATCTCCATCGGCGGTTGCGGCCTCAATAAGGGCGACAATCTCATGCAGGGATGAGAGGGTGAACGAGGTATAGTAATCGTCGCCATAAACCGCGGTAACAGAAGCGATGGCCTGTTGATAAATATCCGCCAGCTCTGCCGCGGTCAGTTCGCCATAGGTATAATGGCGGTAATCGACAAGATAGGCGTTTTGCGGGGAATCATAATAAACATAGCATTCCGCATCCTTCATGCCGTCTATTACCATATTGAGCGGGCCGGAATAAACCAGCGACCCATCGCCAAACGCATATTCGTTTTCCACGGTTTCATATTCATCGTAAGAAAGCTCCAACATTGATTCGCATAGGTCAGGATACTCGCATAGGTCTGGCTGTATTTCCCGTGCATCATACGGGTCGAACTGCGATTCGGGAATAAGCTCATAATCGGCGGATTGCGCCCGCTCTCCATTTAGCGAATCCAAATCCACCTCGCCCAGCTTTTCTGTGAGGTTTTTAATTGCCTGGCCGTCCAATAGTTTTTCGATGTGATAGGTACAGGCCGAACAAAACAAGAGCGATGCGGCAAGTGCGATAAGAACTAATTTCTTCATAAAGAGGTGATTCCTTCCCCGTGGATATTAATGCACAGAGTATATCATTTTGCATGGGGCTTTTCAATAGAGGACGGGACACAAAAAAACGGGAAGCGTTTGCCTCCCGTTTCTATGTTTTGTTACCTGTGGTTATGCCGCTGCTTCTGCCTTTGGCTTAAACGCTTTAAACATAAGAGCCGCGATTACCGCGCCCACAAGGGGAGCAACAATGAATACCCACACCTGCGAAAGCGCTTCGCCGCCCAAAAACAATGCGGGGGCAAGGCTTCTTGCCGGGTTTACGGATGTGCCAGTGAGCGGGATGCCCATGATGTGTACGAATGCCAGTGTCAGGCCGATTACAATACCCGCCACGCTGCCAAACTTCTGGCTGGATGTAACCCCCAGCACGGTAAGCACAAATACGAACGTTAGCACAACCTCTACCACAAACGCGCCGCCCATGGAAAGGCCCACGGCGGAGTTTGCCTCAAAGCCGTTTTGCCCAAGGTGTTGCAGGTCGGGCACACTGGAGCCGCCCGCCGATTGCGCGATAAAGAAATAAAGGATGGCAATGCCGATAATCGCGCCAATAAACTGGAAAATGAGATAGCACACAAAATCCTTGCCAGATATCCCTTTGTTCAGGAACACGCCAAGGGACACGGCTGGGTTGATGTGGCATCCGGACACGCCGCCAATTACATAGGCCATGGCAACGATAGACAGGCCAAACGCCAGCGCGATACCGAGCGTGCCCAGTGCACCGCCTGCAACCGCAGCCGAGCCGCAGCCAAACAGCGTTAACACCATGGTGCCGATAAGCTCCGCAAAGTATTTTTTCATAGAAATACACCTCCAAAAATATAAGTTCAAATCAATCTTACCAGCCTCTTTCAAATAATTCAATAGCTAGCCTGAGCTTTTATAAGCGCATTGCCTACACAGGATAAAGCAGGCAGTTTAAACAAACCTAAAATTATTTTGAAACGCAAGCAAATTCGTGCGAAAACGGATTATTTTTGTTGATTGTCGCAATCAACAGCGGCTGGAATTCTTTTGCGATAAAAATCTTCTACATACGTATATATAATCTATCTATATGTTGTAAAAACATGACAAGGCATTTTTTTGTGAAAATGCTTCTGGCGGGTGCAGATAAGGTAGGACTGGATGTGCGTGCCTGTACTTTTTATACGGTAAGGCAAGTAGGGGAGCAAAAAAACCGACCATGTTTGGTCGGTTTTGCTGTTTGTTCATTTTTGCGCGACAACGGCAAGAGAGGGGCCGCTTTTGTGGCCGGGCTCCTCAAAACCAAACGTCAATTTGCGAAAGCCAAAATGCTTGAGGCAACCGATCAGTTCCTCCTTTGGCAGCCAATAACTATATCTATTTGGCCCGCCGCAAAAACCAGCCCATCCCAGGCTGATCAAGTAGCTGCGCCGGAAAACTTTTGCTGTATAACCGTCCGCGCTGCATTCATATTCTTTTGTAGAAAAATGCAGCTTGTTGCGAAACGAGCTTGCCTGCTTAGAATAGATCATCTCGTGATCGTAATAATGTGTCCAGATAAAAAGGTTGTCCGCACAGGCTGCCATGTCGGCAATGAGCTGCACCGGGTTCACCATATGGTATAAAATTCCTGAGCACAGCAGGATATCGAACTTTTTATCACGCTTTGCAAGGTATTTGTTGAAATCGCCGCAATAAAAATGCACATTGGGCATACCCATAATTTCTTTGGCTACAAGCGCTCGCAGGTAGGCGCGTGTGTTTGCATCGATTGCGGTAACGGACGCTGCGCCCATTTGGCTCATCATATAAGAATGCCCGCCTTCGAGAAAGCCAAGCTCCAGCACAGTTTTGCCCTCTGGACTACCCATTGTGTCAACCGCCCAGTTAATCCGCGAGTCTTCAAAAAGTGGGATAGGTCCGGCGGTAACACCCGCGCTTGCGGGGAACGACGAAGACCATTGCCCCTTGAAGAGGTCTGCTGCTACCTGCTGGGAGGGGTAGTCGTCCACATATTGCGCCAGCTTTTTATTTTTGATTCTGTCCAATACACCCAATCGCGCCACCTCATTACAGTTTTTCGATCATTCCATCACATTCTACCATAGGGGAAGGCTGGAAGTAAACTCTATTGAAATTTCAGAAAAGATTAAGAAACCCGGTGGAAAACGTTAAGACCCACAGTCTATACTAGTGAGTTGTAAAAGGAGGTGGCCATGGAACACAAAAACCATATAATAATAAAAAACTTGCTGTTGGTTGGGTTTATCCTTTATATTGCCTTGCTCTTGTGGGTGGTCGTGTTTAAATATGTCGCGCCGTGGGAGCTTTTTAGCGAGGGGCGGTATTTTTCACGTACAGTAAATTTCATTCCGTTTGGTGGGGTGCTCACCCAAACAGACATTGTAGGCAACCTGCTGTTGTTTATTCCGATGGGAATTTACCTGCGTGCATTCTTAAGTGGGAAAAAAGCATATATGTCCATCGTATACGCCTTTTTTGTGAGCGTAATATTTGAAGCGGTGCAGTATGGTTTTGGCATTGGGGCAGCGGATGTGACGGATTTGATTATGAATACGGCGGGTGCGGCGCTGGGAGTGGGTGTGTGCCTGGTTTTGGAGCGGCTGTTTAAAGGACCGCAAAAGGTGCGCGCGCTGGTGGCGATTATCGGTATGGCGGTGATGGCAATTGGCATGGTGATTTCGGTTCTTTTGGTTATAATGAATTGAGTGTGGGGTGCGGTTGTGTTTTATCGTTCACCATCCCGCATAGATTTCCATTGTTAAGTGTCGTCATAAGGAAAGAAGCGCCCTTGCGGGCGCTTCTTTGGGATGCTGCTTTTTTTGTTTCTCGCCCGCTGTGTCATAGGACTTACTATAATTGAGGGCGGCAACCACACTGTCTTCCATCCGGCTCTGGAAATCCATGACAGGATCCAGTTTTCCTGTGAAATATCATTGCAGTTTGGTTTTCGTCTGTTCTGCTATTGCATTAATTCTGCCTGTTTTGGCGTGGAGATAGCTCTTTTCTCAATCGTCAAGTTGCATTGCTGCGTGCCATGCCTCGTGGAAACATTCATATACCTTGCGCGCGCTCACGCAGTCGCCGATGCGGAATACTTGCGGTGCACAGCACATCAATGCGTCCGCCTCTTCGCGCTGAGGGGCAAGCCCGGTGGCGCACACCACGGGGTCGCCCTTTATGGCAAACTCCCGGCCTTCCGCTGTTTTGCCGCTTACCATGTTATCCTTCACAGAGGATACCGTGCTATTCAAGAGCACATTTACGCCATATTCCTCCAGCTTGATTTCCAGCCCCTGCTTGGAAATGGGATCATCGTTGGGCACGAGTGTAGGCAGCATTTCTATTATGGTTACCTTCTTGCCCTGCTGTGCCAGGTGAAGTGCCGTCTCGCACCCGATTAGCCCGCCGCCGATGACTACAACATGCACACCTACGTCTTGTGTTCCCATCAACATATCATAAGGCGAGGCGGCTTCTTCTATGCCGTCTATAGGTGGGGTGGCATATTTGGAGCCTACTGCCACAAACACGGCATCTGGTTTATAGGTTTTCAGCAATTCGGGTGTGGCGTGTGTGTTCATCTCCACGTGCACGTTGCTATTTTTGATTTGCAGGCGCAACCATTCCAGCACGCCATGCGCTTCTTTTTTAAACGCGGGCATTGTGCCTTCAATAAAGTGTCCACCCAGCTCGCTACTTTGCTCCAGCAACGTTACGTTATGCCCCATTAGTGAACAGATGCGTGCCGCCTCCATGCCTGCCATGCCGCCGCCCGCCACAACCACGGTCTTGGGTTCGCGTGTTTTGGAAAGCTTATATTCCAGCTCGCGCCCGCAACGCGGGTTAATTTCGCAGCGGATGGGGGAGCCGTCAAAGAACAGCGAAATACAGCCTGTGTTGCCGCGGAAGCAGGGGCGGATCTGATCGGGCGTATCGCTTATTATTTTGTTGGGTAGGTCGGGGTCGGCAATCAGTGGGCGGCCAAATCCGATCAAGTCCGCACCACCCTTTTGTAGAAGTTCTTCGCCAAGCTGCGCGTCCAGCGCGCCCACGGCAATGACGGGGATATCCACCGCTTTTTTCATTTCTTCCGCAAGGAAAGCGAATTTGCCTTGTTCAATGTAAAGCGGGGGAATTTGCCATTCCGCCATAGACTCATAGATGCCTGCTGACACATGGATATAATCGATAGTGTCCTGTATTGTTTTGACAAACGCGCTGGTGTCCGCGATGGTGAGGCCGCCATCTACAAATTCCGAGCCGCTGATACGGTAACCCACGATGAAGTCATCGCCCACCGCTTCTCGGATTTTTGTGGCGACCTCGCGCGGGAACCTGCCGCGTTTTTCTGCGTCCCCGCCGTATTCGTCTGTACGCTTGTTTGTGTAAGGTGATAGGAACGAGCAAATGAGGTATCCGTGCGCACCATGGATTTCTATACCATCAAATCCTGCCGTCTTTGCACGCACCGCCGCTGCGGCAAAGGCATCTTCTATCTCCAGCAGTTCTGCTGTGGTCAGCTCGTGGGGCATGCGCTGCGTTACCTTGCAGGGGATAGGGGAGGGGGCGACGCACGCAAGCCCGGTTGCGCCAGGGTTTGCCTGCCTGCCGCCGTGGCTTAATTGCACCACCGCTACGCAGTTGTGTTTTTTGATGGCTTCGGCAAGTGTGAATTTGCCTGCGATCATATGGTCGGACTGTAGGCCGGACGAAACAAGGGATGAACGGCTTGCGTTCGCATCTACAAAGGTGTTTTCCACCACAATCATAGCTACGCCGCCTTTGGCGCGCTCGGCGTAATACGCCGCCATTTCCGCCGTAGACGATCCGTCTGGGCGGGAAAGACGTGTTTCCATCGGCGCCATCACCATGCGGTTCTTCAGCAGCTTATTGCCTACCTGTAAAGGCTGTGCTAGTTTCCATGTACCCATTTTGCTACCTCCGTATATTTTATATATTGATGCATTAAATTCTTCGTATGTGAATATTTGAACAAGTGATCGGCGGTTTTGCCTGCATTCCCGGTGCTAGTGCTTGCGGGCGTGATATATACCGTTATGGAATTCTGGCGGGGAAAAGCGTCCGGTTTCTTATGCATATGCCGTTGATGGCGCTGTGCGAAAAACGCAAAAACCATTTTTTACATCGTATCATAAAATGCTGGGGATATCAAACAAAAAAGCCCGTTGTTTCCCGGGCGTGCAGCCTCGTAAAACAACAGGGCGTTCTTACATATTTCTTTTGTGGATATGGATCACGTTGCGGTGGATTGCTGTACTTTTTTGGTAATGTAATCGCTGACCTCGTCCATGGGGATATCCAATACCACAGACAGCTCGCCATACAGGAATTGCTCGGCGGTGTTCATGTATTTCTCATCCATTTGCAGCGGTTTTTTTCCTTCTTTTTTGCGTTCGGAAATCTTCAGGTAAAGGCATTTGATGATCTTCAAAAGCTCACGGCAGTCAAAAGACTGAATTGCCTCTTTGTAAACAGCCTCGCGGCTCGAGTCGTCCTCTACCCACACTTCCTCCATGTTCGGAATCTGTTCCAGTAATTCGTTTGCTTCCTCGCGGGAAAGCACTTTACGCATTTTGACCTCGGTATCTACAGGGACAAAGATATCACACATGGAATGTAAGGGTTTCAGGAAATAGTATTTCCGCTTTCCGTCTTTCAGGAAATCCGGGTAGTCGACTTTTTGCACCTGGCACACGCCTGCCGTCGCATACATCACGTAATCATTCACTTTAAACATAATCAGTTTCCTCCTTACTTCCTTAGTTTAAAAGTTACTTCAAGAAAAAAACGCAGGAAACAACAATCGGACTTATGTTGTTTCACAGCGCGTTGTTATATTTGTATTATAGCAGAAAAAAGACGTTTTGTCTAAGGAGATTTGGCTTGGGCAGGGAAAAGTGCGTGGTTACAGGCTTTTTTGCGTGAGAATAAATAAAAAGCGGTGCAGAAACAGTCGGGATAAGGGATGAAACAATGTTTTTTGTAATGATAAAGCGTTTCTTCATAAACTTGGCGGCCAAGCTGAATTGTGCATGCTTGTTGTTGGGTTTTTCCGGCAATGCGAATAGGGGTGGCGGGTGTTTTGCTTGGTGTGTTATCTATATTGAAGGCGGGAGGTTTATATGCCCCAAAAAAGAAGAATGGAATGGGGAGAATTGGAGGAAGGAAGAAGGTTTGCTTTCTACTCGTTGTTGTGTTTGTGTGCGAATCGCAGATACGGCGCTTTTTGTTGCAAACTCAATAATATGATACAGTATCAAAAAACCATGTGATGTATGTTTTTGTCGCGTTATATCAAACTGTTGTTTTGCTATCTGCAATATGTGTTAAAATAGAGTGGCAAAAGATGATTGTTGGCGGTGTGTGAATGGACGTTGAAAAAATTGTAGCAAAATTGACAGTAGAAGAAAAGGCAAGATTGTGCTCTGGAAAAAGCTTTTGGCGGTTAAAAAGACTGGACGAGTTTGGCGTGCCATCCATTATGATGACGGACGGGCCGCACGGCGTGCGAAAGCAGCAGGGCGAAGAGGACAACCTGGGCATTCATGAGAGCGTGCCCGCTACCTGTTTTCCTTGTGCTTGCGCCACGGCGTGCAGCTTTGATCCCGGCTTGCTTGAGGAAATCGGAATCGCTTTGGGCGAGGAATGCAGGCAGGAAGAAATCTCTGTGCTGCTGGGGCCGGGTGCGAATATTAAGCGTTCCCCGCTTTGTGGCAGAAACTTTGAATATTTTAGTGAAGATCCTTTTTTGAGCGGAAGGCTTGCCGCTGCCATGATCAAAGGCATACAGAGCCAGGGTGTGGGTGCTTCGCTCAAGCATTTTGCGGCAAACAATCAGGAAAAGTGGCGTATGACCAGCAATTCGGTGGTGGATATGCGCGCGTTGCGCGAGATTTACCTTGCCGGGTTTGAATACGCGGTGAAGGAGTCACAGCCGTGGACGGTTATGTGCTCTTATAACTTGTTAAATGGTGTGTATGCGAGCGAGGATGCATGGTTGCTGTGCAATGTGCTGCGCCATGAATGGGGATTTCTGGGGCTTGTTGTTTCTGACTGGGGAGCCACAGACAACCGCGTGGAAGGTGTGCGCGCGGGCATGGATTTGGAAATGCCGTATTCGGGCGGTTTCAATGACCGCAAAGTATGGGAAGCGGCGGAAACGGGTGCGCTTAATATGGCGGATCTTGACCACAATGCCACGCGCGTGCTGGAGCTTATTGACAAAGCGGCGGCGCAGCCGAAAGGGAATTACCGCTATGATGTGGACGCACACCATCATCTTGCTCGCCGGGCGGCGGCACAGTCGTGCGTGTTGCTCAAAAACGAGGGAGGAATACTGCCGCTGAAAGAGGGCAAGAGTGTGGCGGTGATTGGCGCGTTTGCAAAGCTGCCGAGATACCAGGGCGCGGGCAGCAGCAAGATCAATCCGACGAGGCTGGACAACGCGCACCTTGCTTTTCTGGATGAATATGTCGATGTTGCGTACGCGCAGGGATATCAGTTGTATACGGAAGAGGGTATGGAGAAGCAAGAGGAAGAGCGGATTGCCAATGAGCTGGTGGAGGAAGCATGCGTGGTGGCGCGGCAAAAAGATGTTGCGGTTATCTTTGCCGGGCTGCCGGACGCATACGAAAGCGAAGGATATGACAGGGCCAGCATGGATATGCCAGTCAGCCATGTCAGGCTGATAGAGGAAGTGGCAAAGGCGAACCCAAACACGGTTGTTGTGTTGCAATTGGGCGCGCCTGTGCTGTTGCCGTGGAGGGATAGTGTGAAGGGGATTGTCGCGGCGTACCTGTCCGGGCAGGCAGGGGGCAGTGCGTGCGTGGATGTGCTGTTGGGCAAGGTGTGCCCGGGTGGAAAGCTGGCGGAAAGCTGGCCGGACGCCGTGGAGGACGTGCCCTGTCATGGCTATTATCCCGGTACAAGCAAAAAAGCGGAATATAGGGAAAGTATCTTTGTGGGCTACCGTTATTACGATAAGGCAAAGGTGCCGGTGGCCTATCCATTTGGGCATGGGCTTTCCTATACATCGTTTACCTATTCCGGACTCGCGGCAAGCACGGGGTATTTGGAGCGAGGGCAAAGTATGCAGGTGTCTGTATCTGTGGCGAATACGGGTGGGGTGGCCGGTGCGGAGGTTGTGCAGCTTTATGTGGGTAAAGAAGACTCCGTATTGATGCGCCCGGTGAAGGAGCTGAAGGGCTTCCAGAAAGTGTGGTTGCAGCCGGGTGAGTCACAGATTGTTGTATTCACACTAGACGTACGCTGCTTTTCTTATTACAATGCGGTAGCAGACGGCTGGGCTGTGGAAGAGGGGGCATATCAAATCATGGTGGGCTCTTCCAGTGCGGATATCAGGCTGGAGCGCAAAATAAAAGTGGAGGGCGATGGGCGGGAGACTTTGCTCGGCAGCTTGCGGCAGGACGCACCGGAGTATTTTGAAGAGTTGGCAGGAAAACGTTTTTCCGTAAGCAGAAAATCCTTCGAAGCGCTGTATGGCAGACGAGTGCCGGAGGATGTTGACCCCACCCAAAGGCCGTTCACGCCCAATAGTACAATTAACGATGTTAAGGATACGTTTGTTGGTAAGATTATTTACAATGTTATTCGGCAGCATTCCCATAAAATCATAGAAAAAAACAGTGATCACATCCAGAATATGATGGAGAGCATGATGTTTGACGTGCCTATCCGTACACTCAGCTTATACAGCCAGGGTGCGCTGTCGCCCATGCAGGTGGAAGGCATTGTAAAGATGCTCAACGGTAGCTTCTTTAGGGGGCTGTGGGCGGTTGTTACTGGAATAAGCAAGGAAACAGTTTATTTTGTGCGCAAGCATTTGGCGCCTCCCAGGATTGGGGCAGATTGATTTGTAAGGCGGGGTATAAGGCCTGCACCCTTGCAATAAAATTGATTTTATGTTACATTCGGTATATCGTTAAACTAAATTTTGGCGGAAGGGATGCGTAATGGATAAAACCACTGGAAAAACAGATAAGCCGGCAACGTTGAAGGATGTCGCGAAGGAAGCAGGCGTATCGATGATGGCTGTTTCCAAAGTACTGAACAAAAAAGGCGGTATTTCCAAGGAAACGTCAGAGCGGATATTAAAGGCTGCCAAAAAATTGAAATATAACGCTAACAGCATTGCGCGTAGTTTGCGGGTTTCTAAAACATATACGCTGGGCGTGGTCGCGTCGGACAGCGCTGATGTTGTGCTTACCCGCGTGCTGCGCGGCATACAGGACACCGCGGCGGAAGCGGAATACAGTGTGTTTATTTCCAATTCAAACCAGGATGAAAAGCTAGAGCGTAAGGCGGTAGAAACGCTTCTGCGAAAGCGGATTGATGGAATGATCCTTGTTGCTCCACTTTTGACTGGTGCGTCCAATATGCAGTATATTAAGGAATTTGGAATGCCGTTGGTGGTGTTGATGAGAAAAGCCGGCATGGTGGGTGTGGATTCTGTGGTGAATGACAATATCCGTGGCGGGTTTGAAATTGTGGACTACCTGCTGAATAAAGGGAATGAAAAAATTGCGTTTGTCGGGCTGAAATCGCAGAGTGGTATGGAGAGGGAACAGGGATACCGGGATGCGCTTGCGAGGCATGGAATGTGCCTGGATGATGACAAAATATTGCGGTGTGGCCCGCAAATCGAAGAAGGATACCAAAATATGAAGACGCTGATGAGTCGTGGAATGGGCTTTGACGCGGTGTGCTGCGGCTGTGATATGATTGCGGTCGGGGTAATGAAAGCACTCAAAGAACGTGGTGTCAGGATTCCGGAGGATGTGCGTGTGACGGGCTATGATGATATTGAGTTGGCAGACTATTTGAGCGTGCCGCTTACCACAATGAGCCAGCCTAAATACGAAATAGGCAAGGAAGGTGTGCGCATGCTTCTGGAGCGGATTGACGAGCCGGACGGTATGCCTAAGCAAATCATTTTGCAAAGTCGGTTGGTGATACGGGAATCAGCATAATGCTAACTAAGCACCAATTAGTTGTGCGCAGCACGTGTGCGGAGACCAGAGGCTTCTCTATGGAAATACTGGTTTCTTTGAGAGGGCGAGTGGCGTTTTGAGTGAGAATAGCATAAAAAAAGGCGGTTTCACGCTTGGTCAGTCAGAATTCTTTTGAAAAACTTTGGTAGAAAAATATAAAAAAATGTTGACAAACAGAATTGCCGGGTGTATTATCTAGTTAGTTGTTTTAATGTAACGTTATGTTTAACGTTAAACCCAACAGATGTGATAAAAAAATAAATAGTAAGTGTTGAAAAATTCTCTTTTGTCCTAGTGTAACGTTAAATCAAAAAATGCTTTTAAAAAGATACGGCATAGTATTGTGTATTCGTTGAAGTTTAACGTTACACACGCGCTGCTGAGACACACCAATAACCTAAATTATTCGAAGGGGGAGAACCCAGATGCCAGAAATCGTTCTGAAGTTGGAAAAAATCTGCAAAAGCTATTTGGGAAATATGGTATTGAAAGATATCAACCTTGAGCTGCAAAAGGGGAAGATCCGTGCATTGCTTGGGCAAAATGGCGCGGGCAAGTCCACAATGATGAAGATTGTGTCCGGTTCTGAGACCGCCGACAGTGGCAAAATTATTTTGAATGGAAAAGAGCTGAAAAAGCTGACGCCCATGGAAGCGAACAAGGAGGGGATTGGTATCGTGCATCAGGAATTTGCACAATGCCTGGACCTCACTGTGGCGCAGAATATTTTTTTGGGAAAAGAGCCGCTGACTGGTGCCAAAATGGTGGATCGTAAGAAAATCAACGAAATGGCGAAGGAACTGCTGCTTGAGCTGAAAATAGACCTGGATCCGGAGGCGACCCTTCGCAATCTCACTGTGGCGCAGCAGCAAATGGTGGAGATTGCAAAAGGTGTGCAGTCAAATCCTTCTATATTGATATTGGATGAACCAACGGCGGCCCTGACACTGCAAGAGGTGCAAAACCTGTTTGAGTTTTTGCGGCATTTGAAGGCGCGTGGTGTATCCATCATCTATATTACGCACCGATTGCAAGAGATTGAGCAAATTGTGGACGAGG
The DNA here is from genome assembly GCA_030266015.1 of Christensenellaceae bacterium OttesenSCG-928-K19. Taxonomy (GTDB): domain Bacteria; phylum Bacillota; class Clostridia; order Christensenellales; family Christensenellaceae; genus UBA5399. Next base: position 58,475 of record JAJDHD010000002.1, read on the forward strand.
TAACGGTGCTGCGTGATGGCAGCCTGATTGGCACCAAAAACATTGAGGATACCTCAATGGAAGAAATTATAAGCATGATGGTAGGTAAATCCAGCAGTGAGCAGTTTCCCAAGCGTGAGCAACGCGATTTTGGGGAAGAGGTGCTGCATGTAGAGAATGTGGGGTTAGATGATCGCCTTACCAATGTGGATATTAGTATAAAGCAAGGGGAAATCGTGGGCCTTGCGGGGCTTGCGGGCTGTGGGCAAAAAGAACTTGCCGAGGTGCTTTACGGTATCAGGAAGCCCACCAGCGGCACGATCACCTTTGCTGGTAAAAAACTGGAGGCAAATGTCCGGCGTGCGGTGGAAAATGGCATGGGCTATATATCGGAAAGTCGCAAGAAAGACGGACTGTTCCTGATGCACAGTATCAAAAACAACTCTTCGATTGCTGATTTAAAACAGTTTGAGAGGGGTGGGCTGATTTCACAGCGTAGGGAGCGAAGGTCTGTTAAAGAAGTGGTGGACAGCATTCGACTGAAATACACGTCGCTTGACATGGAAGCGCAATACCTTTCCGGCGGCAACCAGCAAAAGGTTGTAATTGCCAAATGGCTGTGTAAGCAATCGCAGCTGCTAATCATCAACGAGCCAACACGGGGCATCGATGTCGGCGCAAAATTTGATATCTACAGTCTGATACACGACCTTGCACGGCAGGGGGTGGCAATTCTGGTGATTAGTTCGGATTTCAATGAGCTGCTGGGGATTTGCGATAGGCTGTATGTGATACGAGACGGCAGGATTACGGCAGAAATGAACAACGATGAAATTACGGAAGAAATGCTGATGTTGACGGCTACGCGGGAAGCCTGAACGGAATTGGAGGGTAAAGAAGATGGGAAATAATCAAACGACTCTGGCACAAAATTTTAAAAAAGCGATGGGCGGCAAATCCATTTACATTATTGCCATCATATTCTGTGTGGTGCTGGCCTTTGCGACGCCGCTTTTTGCCACACAGCAAAATATCATTAATATTATGCTTCAAATGACAATCGTAGGTATAGCCGCGTTGGGGCAAACATATGTTATCATTACGGGCGGCATCGATTTGTCGGTGGGTGCCATGATCACATTTGCGGGCTGTGTTTCGATAGACCTGCTGTTGCGTTATGGCATGTGGGTTGCGATAGTGGGAACATTGGCGTTGGGCATCCTCTTTGGCTTTATCAATGGGTTTATTGTGGCAAAGGCGAGGATAGAGCCGTTTATTACCACAATGGCAATGTCCATGATTATAAAGAGTATCATGCTTGTTTATACAGATGGGTATCCAAGATATGTAAGGGAGGGAGTTACAGAGGCGAACCCGAATTTTGGCGATGACTTCCTCCAGATCGGTGGCGGCAAGGTGTTTGGCGGTTTGCCTGTTCCCTTCCTGATTTTGGTGATTGCGGCAGTGGTTTTGGGCATATTGCTTTCTAAAACACGTTTTGGGCGGTATGTCTATGCGGTGGGCGGAAACAAAGAAACGGCACGCCTTTCCGGTATTAATGTGCCATGGACGCAAATACGTGTGTATATCATTTGCGGGCTTACGGCTGCGCTTGCGGGTGTGGTGTACGCAGCAAGGATTGGCACAGCGCAAACGACAATGGGCGATGGATATGAACTGAAGGCGGTTGCGTCGGTCGCAATCGGCGGCACACCCCTTGCGGGCGGCCGTGGGAGTATAGATAAAACAATTGTAGGCGCGCTTATTTATACCGTTATTGCAAACGGCCTCAACCTGCTCGGGGTGTCCTCGTATTACCAGGATCTTGCAACGGGAATCATCATACTGGTGGCGGTGATTATAAACGAGCGCAGCCTGCGCAAACAATGATAAGAATATAATTTGCTTGGAAAAAGCAAAAACATAGAAAGGAATTTTGGGAGGTAGAACATGAAAAAAACGATTATTTTGGTACTGGCTGTAGTGATGTGTGTGGGTCTTGCCCTTGCGGGCTGCGCCCCGGCCAACGAGCCTGCCGCAGAAGAGCCTGCTGCAGAAGAGCCTGCGGCGGAAGAACCTGCTGCAGAAGAGCCTGCGGCAGAGGAGCCTGCAGCTGAAGAGAGCGCGGCTGATGAACCTGCGGCAGGTGGCGGTGGCTACAAGCTGGGCGTTGTTAATGTAAACGCGGTATATCCGTATTACCAGGCAACACTCAGCGGCATGGAAGAGCAGGCGGCCAAGGAAAATGTAGAGCTTATCATTCTCGATTCACAGGGTGACGTGGGCACGCAGATGTCCAATGTGGAAAATCTGATACTGCAAGAAGTAGACTTGATTCTGTTGATCAATGTTGGAGAAACAGATGGTGGACAGTGCGTGGAAACAGCAAATGCGGCAGGTATTCCCATATTCGCGCTCAGCCGTGAGTGCAAAGGCTCACAGGAGCCCACAGCCTCCATTGTGACAGACTACACGGTTGCGGATGGTTTTGCATATGATATGGCAGAGCAGCTTGGCGGCGAAGGTAAAATTTGCGAGGTGCAGGGCGTGCTTGGCGTGTCAAATGTAACGTTGCGCCATGAGGCGTTGGAAAAAGTGCTGGCGGAAAATCCTGGTCTGGAGCTTCTTGATTCACAGCCGGGCGATTTTGACCCTGCTACGGCACAGGCGGTTGCGGCAGATATGATTTCCAAATATCCGGATATGGATGCGTTTTATGTGCATGATGACGACTCTTCTATGGGTGTAATCCAGGCGGTAAAAGACGCGGATAAACAGGACAGCATCAAGATATTCTCCACTGGCGGTGACCCGTCGGCAATGGCAGCAATCCAGGCAGGCGACCTTACATCCACATGGGCAATCTTGACTGGCTGGGAAGGCGCGCAGAGCGTACACTCCGCTGTGGCATACCTGGATGGCAAAGATATTACGAAATTTATCGTAACACCGTCCCTGCGTGTAGACGCAAGCAATGTTGAAGATTATCCGGGAGACTATTGCTGGTATACAACTGAGTGGGAACAGTTCCCGCTGATCGATTAATCAAACAAAGCGATAAGAGAGCTGATTGGGGCAGGCGCTAGATTATGCGTGCCTGCCCCTCAAAAAAATCAAAACAAACATTGCGCGGCTTGTTGCGCGAAAGTGAGGTTCACCATGATTATTGATATCCATACGCATGTTGGAGAATGCAGGGTCTATGATGAAGTGATCACAGAAGAAAATGTGTTGGGGCAAATGAATAAATACAATATCGATATATCGCTTGTCCAGCCGCTGTTTGGCACCATAGATATGGAAACGTTCCGTGCGAGCCATGACAGGATATATAAGATGATGAAGGACAACCCGGGCAGGATTTATGGTATTGCCGCGGTCAACCCTCATATCAAGGTGGAGGATTACAAGGGCGAGGTCAGGCGGTGTGTGGAAGAACTTGGGTTTGTGGGCGTAAAGCTGCATACCAACGCGCATGCGTGTTCGCCTGATTCAAAGGATGGCGCCATGGTCTGTGAGACGGCGGCAGAACTGGATATTCCCATCATTATACATACGGGGGCGGGTATTCCCACGTCGCTGCCCATCAATATTGTCCCCGCGGCACAGCGCTTTCCGGAGGTCAAGTTTATCGCATCGCACAGCGGCATGATCATTGGCTCGGGCGAAACGCTGCTTGCCATGAAATTATGTGACAATATTTACACGGATATTTCCTGGTCGGTGCCGCACCATATCGTTGGTTTTGTAGAAGAGGTTGGCTCGGGTCGCGTCATGTTCGCGTCGGACGAATATCTGAATGTTGGGCCGGAGCTGACAAATTTGAATGATATGCCTATCTCGGAAGAGGATAGGGAAAACATCTCATGGCGCACAGCGGCAAAGGTATTTAGCAAGCTACCGCTATAAAGGCCAAAGGAGCTTTGTAATGACACACAAGGAACGCGTTTTATGCGCGCTTAAGGGAACAGAAACAGACAGGCTTGCCTGGGTTCCGCGCATCGACCTGTGGTATCAGGGGAATGTGTACACCAATACGCTTCCCGGGAGGCTGCAAGGCCTTGGTATGGAAGAAATATTGGATGGCATGGATGCGGGGCATAACCTGATGATTCCAGACTACACAGTCCATAAAACAGCCGAGGGCAATGCGGATCGCGGATTGGGGATGTTTAATTGCAAGGGCATCCCATATCGCGTGGAATTTGAAAACACGCAAAGAATCGTGACGCGCGAAGACGAGGATATGGTGACGGAATATAAAACACCATGCGGAAGTGTGCGTACAAAAACGCGGTTTAGCACGGATATGCGCAGGGCGGGTGCCACGGTGGATGTGGTAATGGAGCACGCCTTTAAAGGGGAAGAGGATTATGCAGTGCTGGAATATTTATTCCGAAACGCAAAGGTGATTCCGGATTACGAAAGCTTCCGGGAGGTATACGAGGGTACTGGGGACAGGGGTGTGGTGGCGTTGTTTGCAAACCCGGCGGCAAGCCCGGTGCACATGATGCTGCGGGACTTGATGCCCGCTACGGATTTTTACATGGAATTGATGGAAAACAGGGAACGGGTGGACGCGCTGGAACAAAGTATGCAGCCCTTCTTTGACAGTATTGTAGATGTTGTGGCGGAGTGCCCGTATGGCGAGGTCGTTTTTTGCGGGGCAAATTTTGATGAGTCGCTTACGTATCCGCCGTTTTTCGAGGAGCATATATTGCCTTATATGCAAAAATACGGCGAGCGCATCCGGGCAGGGGGAAAATACCTGTCTATGCACTGCGACGGCGAAAACGAAGGTCTGCTGCCGTTGCTCGCGCAAAGCGGGGCGGATATGATAGAGGCTGTGTGCCCCAAGCCCATGACAAAATGTAGTATAAGCGACATTCGCGCAGGCGTGGGGCCGGACATTACCATATTCGGCGGCGTCGCGTCCAATGCACTGCTGCAAAGCAGCATGGGCGAGGCGGAGTTCGACGCCTATATGGCAGATTTGCTGCAAGAGGTGGCGGGTGACAAACGATTTATTTTGGGGATAGCGGACACAACACCCAAGGACGCAGATTTTTCACGGATAGAAAAGATTTCGCAACTGGTTGGCAAAAAAGGAAAGGCATAGGGATATGTTGGACAGGATACGGAACGCGAACCTTGACGAGCTGATTGGGCTGACGCTGGAAGCGTATGGAAGCAGCCGTAATAAGGAGCTGCAAAACAACAGGGAACAGTTTAAATTCAAAACGGGCATTGGACGCACGGTGTATGCTAATGTGTTTGGGTTTAAAACGATGGATTACTACAAAGACCCGCGGTTGTGCCTAGAGGCGCAGCTTCGGTGGAAGCTTTGCCAGTTCTATGTGATTAAGGATGACGCGCCTATGGACCTTTTGGTGGGTATTGACTATGCTACGGCGTTTGAACCCAGCCTGTTTGGTATGGAATACCATATGGAAGAAGGGATGGAGCCGACCTATGCCGGGCCGGTCATCCACGATGAAGAGGATTTGAAGAAAGCGAAAAAGCCTGATTTTTATAAATCTGGACTTATGCCCCAGGCGCATTGCATGTACCAATCATTGCAGGAACTGGCGGGTGATAGGCTGGATGTGTTTTTCACGGGTTTTGCGCGCGGGCCGTGGAGCATTGCTACCATGGTGTGCGGTTTCAATGAGCTTTTTATCTATAGTATGGAGCAGCCGCAATTTGTGCACGATTTGATGCAACATATTGTCGATTCGCGTATGGAATGGGAGACAGAACGCTGCCGTTACCTTGGCATAAGCCCAGAGGACGACAGTTATATCTGGAAGTACGTTGTCTACAGGAACAACGCTAATAGCGCCCTGTTTGAGGACGAGGTGGATGGGCAGCTCTTTTCGCCGGATTTTTACCACGAATTCATCTTCCCGTACGAAAAACAGCTTGCAGATTTCTATGGCGGGATCGATTATTACCATAGCTGCGGTATGCTGACTGGATTTATGGAAGACATTGCAAAGCTGCCGGTGGCAGGGGAGCAACACATCAGCTCGTGCACAGATTATGCCAAAACCGCGCAAACAATGCCGGATGGCGTAACGATGCAGATATCACTTGTGCCGGTGGAGGATGTGATAAACGCGGATGAACAGCATATGCACCGGCGTTTCCGGGAAATTATGGAGAACGCGCGCGGGCGCAATATCGATATCTGTGCGGATGCGCTGTATGTGGGCGGTATGGATATTATAGACAAGACGGCGCAAATGGCGCGTGTGTTCCGTGAAGTTATGGAAACGAGGTAAATGCTATGCTTTTGGATGGAATAAGGGCGGTTGTTACGGGATCGGCGCAAGGCATCGGCCTTGCAATCGCAAGAACACTTGCAAATAAAGGCGCAGCTGTGGGTGTTTTCGACTTGAATGGTGAAAAGGCACAGCAGCAGGCGCAGGAAATCAAAGGGGCTGTGGGCGGTTTTGTGGACGTAACGGATACGCACAGCCTACAGGCTATGATGCGGCAGGCAAACGATGTGCTGGGCGGTATTGATGTGCTGGTGTGTAACGCGGGGATTTTAAGCTCCACATTCATAGAAGAGCTGACGGAGCAGGAATGGAAGAAGGTAATGGATGTGAACCTGGGTGGCACGTTTTTCGCAGCACAGCAGGCGCTGCCCTATTTAAAGCAGAGTAAACATGGCAGAATCATCACCATCTCCTCACTTGCGGGCCGCATGGGCGGCTTTGAAACGGGCATGGCATATACGGCATCCAAAGGCGGAATCCTGTCACTCACCTATGGCATGGCGCGCCAGCTTGCCCAATACGGCATCACGGTTAACTGCGTGTGTCCCGGCACTACGGAGACAGAGATTATAAAACAATGGTCACCGCAGCAAATAGACAGCCTGACGGCGCGCATTCCGTTGGGACGGCTGGGCAAGCCGCAGGACATCGGCAGCGCGGTCGCCTTCCTTGCCAGCGAAGAAGCCGGGTTTATCACCGGGCTGCTGCTGGATGTGAATGGGGGGATGTATTTTGGATGAGAAAAAAGGATTGTTCCGCTATGGCATTGCTTGTGCGCTGGAGCAGCTTCCGGAGCGCCAGCCGGTCATATTGCGTGGAGAGATACAAGCAATCGCAAAGCAGGTAAAGGACATTGGCTATGATGCAATAGAGCTTCATTTAAAGAACCCGCGGGAATATGACGGCAAGCTGCTCAAGAAGGCTGCGGCGGACAACGGCATAGGCTTTTCCGCAATCGCCACGGGTATGGAATATACAGTCAACGGGCTTTCGTTGATCAGCGATGACCCGGAGGCACGCCGGGCTGCGGTGGACAGGCTGAAGGAGCATATCGACCTTTGCGCGCAGCTTGATTGTGCGCTTATTGTAGGGATTATGCGGGGTAACATCCCTGATTTCTCCAAGTATATGCGCTACGAGGGATATCTTACACAGGCGCTTGTGGAGTTATCGGATTATGCTCGAGGCAGTGGTGTGCAAATCGTGTTTGAGGCCATCATGCGCTATATCAATAATTACCTGTGCAATGTGCCGGAAACGGTGGATTATCTGGACGGGTTGGGGCAGGACAATGTGCGTATCCATATCGATACACACCTGATGAATGTGGAAGACAAGGACATGCGCCATGCGGTGCGGTGCTGTAGGGGCAAGCTGGGATATGTGCATTTTTCGGATAGCAACAGGAGGTATCCGGGTGGCGGCAGTGTGGATTTTCTGTCTGTGATGCAGGAGCTTGCTGCAATTGGCTACAATGGCTACGTGGTGATGGAATGCGTGCCCTGGCCAGATGGGCAAACGTGCGCGCGGCGCGCCCTGCGTTATGTGAAGGCGCTGGAGGAATGCATTGCGGTAAAAAGTGCGGAATAATACCATTTTTTAATGGAGAATAGCATAAGGATAGGAGAACAAGAAGAATGAGCGATAATAAATACCTGAAATGGCTGGCAGAGAATACGCAATCGGTTTATTGGCATGACAGCGCCATCCTTTCCGAGTTGGAGGATGCGATGGCAAATGGTGCCACCGGTGTCACTACAAACCCTTTTTTGGTAAATGGCACGCTTGCGGCGCGCCCGCAGGATTGGGCAGAGCAGCTTGCCGGGGTGCAAAAAGGGCTAAAGGGTGATGAAAAGGTAGAGGCATTGATCGGCGCTGTTACAAAGCATATAGCGGAAATAGTGGGTAAATACCATGGGCAAGACTTTGGCGAGGGCTATTGCTGCGCACAGGTGAACCCCAACAAGCCGGGTGATACGCAAGGCATGATTGACTTGGCAAAACGGTATAGCAAAATAGCGGAGAATATCGTAATAAAGCTGCCTGCAACGCGCGCGGGGATGGAAGCATACGAGGAATGCGCCGCGCTTGGAATGAATGTTGCGGCGACAGTCAGCTTCACGGTGCCGCAGACGCTGGCGACGGGCGCTGCGTTTGAACGCGGCGTAAAGCGTGCCAGGGAAAACGGCATAAAGCCCGGACTGGGCATTGCGGTGCTGATGGTGGGCAGGCTGGATGATTACCTGCGTGATGTGGAGCAGGACACGCACGCCAAGGCGACGGAGCAGGATATTATACAAAGCGGTACGGCAGCAATCAAGCGCGCGTATTCTATATTTAATGAACGCAATTATGACTGTGTGCTTATGCCGGCAGGGTGCCGTGGGGGATACCATATTACCGATCTTGCGGGCGCAAGGATGATTATGTCTATTGCGCCCAAGATCGCAGAATTGCTGTTGAATGAAACAGGGCCGTTTGAGGAACGCATTGATATTCCCGTAGACAGCGCAACCATAGACCGGCTGATGAGCATGCCGGAGTTCCGTAAGGCATATGAGCCGAATGGCATGGGGCCGGATGAGTTTATTACTTATGGCTCTACCAACCGTACGCTGACACAGTTTTGCATCGCGGGATGGGATCCGCTTGCCGCATACAACTATTAAGGAACGAGGAGTAAATCATGGCAGAGACATATCTGGAATGGCTGAATAACAAAACACAAACGCGGTGGTGGCATGATTCGGGTAACCCGGATGAGATAGACCTTGCTATAACGCGGGGGGCAAAGGGAGTTACAACAAATCCGGTGCTTACCTACAGGACTTTTGAGATGCATCCGGAATTCTGGAAGGATAAGGTGGCTGCTGTGCCGGATGGCCTTGACTTCACAGAGCACGCGGAGGCGCTTTTAAAGCTGATGGCGACTTATGCCGCCAGTTTGTTTCAGGAAGAATTTGAGCAGTCGGGCGGTATGCACGGGTTGGCGTTGGGGCAGTTAAACCCTGCCTTTGCGGGCGATTATGAGCAAATGCTGGCGCAGGCGCGCCGCGTGCATTCGTGGGCACCCAATATCGCGGTAAAGCTACCCTCCACACATGCGGGTGTGCGTGTGATAGAGCAAATTGCCGCGGAGGGCATTCCCATCTGCGCCACGCTCAATGTAACGGTAGCACAGGCGCTTGCTGTGGCGCAGGCCTATGAGCGCGGCAAAAAGAAAGCGGTGGAGAATGGTATAAGGCCTGCGTTGTGCCTTGTAGTGCAGCAGGTAGGCAGGCTGGACGATTATCTGCGTGATGTGGCAAAAGACAGGGAGGCGGATGTGTCGGAGGACGATATCATTATGGCGGGTCTTGCCGTTGCCAAGCGCAGCTATCAAATATTTGAAGATCAGGGCTATTCGTCCGTCATCATGCCCGCGGGCTTGCGTGGCTCGTACCATATGACGGAGATGGCAGGGGCGAAGGTTACTTTCACCATCAATACGCGCATACAGGATATGATATTAGAGGAAGACCCGCCGCGCGAGGAGCGGATCAACCTTCCGGTGGACAAAGCGGTTATAAAAAGGCTGCAAACAGTGCCGGAGTTTTGTCGGGCCTATGAGCCGGACGGCATAGCGGAAGAGGATTTTATTACCTATGGCGTGGTGCAAAAGCTGTTATCCCAGTTTATGGAAACGGGCTGGGCACCGCTGGAGGTTTACGGGACAGACAGGGTGTCGCCCCGGTGGATTTAATAGAAAAGGAGAATGATTAATATGGCAAAAACGGGATTTATCGGTCTGGGCATCATGGGTAAGCCCATGGCAAAAAATTTGATTAAAGCAGGCTATGACCTGATTGTGTATGACGTGGCAGAGCAGCCGTTAAAGGAAGTGGCGGATGCCGGTGCACAAGCGGCGGGGTCGATTGCCGAGGTGGCGCAAAACGCAGATGTGATTGTTACCATGCTGCCCAATTCGCCCCACGTAAAGGAAGTGGTGCTGGGCGGAGGCGGCGTGCTGGAAAATGCAAAAGAAGGTACGATTATCGTGGACATGAGTTCCATCTCGCCTGTTGCTACCAAAGAGATTGCCGCGGAATGCGCCAAAAAAAGCGTGGTGATGCTGGACGCACCGGTTTCCGGCGGGGAGCCGAAGGCGATAGAGGGTACACTTGCCATCATGGCGGGAGGCGATGAAGCCGCGTTTAAAAAAGTGGAAAAGATGCTGCATTGCATGGGGTCTTCCGCCATCCTTGTAGGGGAGGTGGGCAGTGGCAATGTAACAAAGCTGGCAAACCAGATCATTGTGGCGGCAAACATTGCGGGCATGAGCGAGGCTATGGTGTTGGCGAGCAAAAGTGGTGTGGACCCGGAAAAGGTTTATAACGCTATCCGTGGCGGGCTGGCAGGATCCACAGTGTTGGACGCCAAAATGCCACTGGTGCTGGAGGGCAATTTTAAGCCGGGTTTCCGCATAGAGCTGCACATAAAGGACTTGCAGAATGTGTTGGATGCGGCAGGCGTTACGCAATGCGAGGTGCCGATCACCAGTGAAATCATCGGAATGATGAAGGAGCTGCGCGAGGATGGCAAGGGGCAGGACGACCATGGCGGCCTTATCCAGTATTACGAGAAGAAATCCGGTGTACAGTGCCGTAAGAAGTAAGCAAGATATTGTGTAAAAAAGCTCAAAAAAGCTGCAAGCAAGTAGATTTGCAGCTTTTTTATACGGTAGTATATAATATTGGTATCATTGTTTTTGTTTTGGCGGGAGGTACACATGAAAATAATAATCGCGCCCGATTCATTTAAAGAAACGTTAAGCTCGGTGGAGATTTGCGATATCATCGGGGATGCTGCCCTGCGCCATATTCCAGGGACGGAAGTCGTGAAAATCCCGGTGGCGGACGGTGGCGAGGGTATGGTGGACGCATACCTTGCGGGCTGTGGGGGCAAGAAGGTTTCCCTGCGGGTGAATGGGCCGTATTTCGACGAGGTGGATGCGTTTTATGGCATGCTGCCGGATGGCAAAACCGCTGTCATAGAGATGGCGGCGGCAAGCGGACTTGCGCAGGCACGGGGCAAGCGGCAACCTATGGAGGCTACATCCTTTGGCACAGGACAGCTCATTTGCGACGCGGTGGCAAAAGGTTGTAGCAAAATTATTCTGGGCATTGGCGGCAGTGCTACAATGGATGGCGGCATTGGCATGGCACAGGCCATGGGGGTGCGTTTTCTTGATGAAGATGAAAGAGCAGTGCAACCGACGGCAAACGGGCTGGCGGATGTGAAAATAATCGACGCGGCCAGAATGACTGAAAATTTCAAAAATATTGACTTTTTAATTGCATGTGATGTAAAAAATATCCTGTGCGGGCCGGATGGCGCGGCATATGTGTTTGGGAAGCAAAAGGGCGCTTCGCCCGGAGAAATAGAGCAGGCGGATGAAAACCTTCGCTATTTCTGCGGGCTGCTGGAGAAGGACTCTCGTATCAAGCTGTTGCAAAGGGAAGGTACGGGCGCGGCGGGTGGCCTGGCCCTGCCGTTGCTGGCGTTCTGTGGGGCGGTGATGCACCCGGGCATCGACCTTGTACTGGACGTGGCAGGATTTGACAAGCATCTTGATGGCGCGGATATGGTCATAACGGGTGAAGGCAGGCTGGATGGCCAGAGCATGGAAGGCAAGGTGCCGGTGGGTGTGGCGCACCGTGCAAGGCAAAAAGACGTCCCGGTGGTCGCCGTTGTGGGCAGTGTGGGCGAAGGATATGAAAAAGTGATGGGTGAGGGGATTGTTTCCGTTTTTTCCACAAACAAAGCCTCAACCGATTTTGACGAAATCAAAAAAAACGCGCGACAGGATTTGGCTTTTCTGGCAGATTCGCTGTTTGCGTTCAAGCGACTGTAGCAAAGCGGTAGCCCCAAGAGTTTTGCCAATATCCATACATAATTTTATAACAGGCTAGGTGCGTGGGACGTAAAAAAAGCAAACGGGCAGCGCGCCTGTTTTTTTGTTGCAACCGCAGCGGGTGGCGTGGTATCATTTCTGTATAATAAAAACTGGCAATATGGAGGGGCAAAATTGAAAAAATATACTGCGGATACGGCGGCGAAAACAGTGCTGGGGATTGAGCTGGGGTCTACTCGAATCAAAGCGGTGCTCATTGACGAAGACCACCAGCCGCTTGCGTCCGGTGCTTATGAATGGGAAAATCAGCTTGTGGACGGCGTGTGGACATATTCCCTTGATGATGTGTGGAAAGGGCTGCAAAGCTGCTACAGGGAACTGGCGGAGGAAGTGCAGGAAAAATACGGCGAACCGATTACTATAGTTGGGGCAATTGGCATCTCTGCTATGATGCACGGCTACCTTGTGTTCGGCAAAGATGGCAACCAGCTTGTGCCCTTCCGCACATGGCGCAATACAATAACAGAGCAGGCGGCGGAGAAGCTGTCCAGCCTGTTCCAGTTCAACATCCCGCAGCGTTGGAGTATTGCACACCTGTATCAGGCGGTGCTGAACAAAGAGCCGCATGTTGGCGATATTACGCATTTAACCACGCTTGCCGGCTATGTACATTCCCGGTTGACCGGGGAGAGGGTGATCGGCGCGGGTGAAGCGTCGGGTATGTTCCCGGTGGATAGTTGCACAGTTGATTTTAACAGCGAAAAAGCAAAACAATTCAATGAGCTTATGGCAGACGCGGGTTTAAAAATCAAGCTGGAGGAAATATTCCCCAAGGTGCTGGCGGCAGGCGAGCCTGCGGGTGTGCTTACAGAAGAAGGGGCGAGGTTGCTGGATCCCTCCGGCAAGCTGCGGCCGGGTATTCCCTTCTGCCCGCCTGAGGGTGACGCGGGCACGGGCATGGTGGCGACAAACAGCGTGGCAGAGCGTACGGGGAATATATCGGCGGGCACGTCGGTGTTTGCCATGATTGTGCTGGCAAAGGAGCTGTCCCGTATGTACACAGAGATTGACATGGTCACAACGCCGGATGGCAAGCCGGTGGCGATGGTGCATTGCAATAATTTCACATCCGATATTGACGCATGGATACGCCTGTTGCGCGAGGCTGCGGGGTTGTTTGGCGTGGAGGTGGACAAAGACCAATTCTATAAAACAATGTACGAAAAAGCTCTGGAGGGTGATCCTGCGTGTGGCGGGCTGGTGTCGTACAATTATTATGCGGGCGAGCCGATCACCGGACTGGAGGAAGGCAGGCCACTTTTTGTGCGTATGCCGGATGGCAAGCTGAACGTGGCGAATTTTATGCGGACCATCATTTTTTCTGCAATGGGCACGCTGAAGCTGGGCATGGATATATTGGAAAAAGAGGACGTGCAGCTTGACAAGCTGCTGGGCCATGGTGGTTTTTTCAAAACAAAAGGCGTGGGACAAAACCTGATGGCGGCTGCGTTGAATGTACCTGTTGGTGTGATGGAATCGGCAGGGGAAGGTGGCGCATGGGGCATTGCTTTGCTTGCGGCGTATACGGTGTGGAAATCGCAGGGGGAAACGCTGGAGCGTTACCTTGCGGATAAAGTGTTTGGCCAAAGCGAGGGTGTGGTTGTGCAGCCGGAGGCAAAGGATGTGCAGGGATTTGCGGTGTTTATGGAACGTTATACGGCAGGGCTGGACGCAGAGCGCGCAGCGGTAAAAAGCCTGATATAGAGCGGGAGGATAGTATGCTGAAAGAATTAAAAGAACAAGTGTATGAAGCGAATATGATTTTGCCACAGTATGGGTTGATCACGTTTACCTGGGGCAACGTGAGCGGGATCGACAGGCAGCGCGGCCTGGTGGTGATTAAACCGAGCGGTGTGGAATATGAGGCGCTAAAGCCGGATGATATGGTTGTGGTAGACCTTGCGGGCGAGGTGGTGGAAGGAAAGCTGAAGCCGTCCAGCGACACGCCCACCCATGTCGTGTTATATAACGCTTTTCCAGAGATTGGCGGCGTGACACATACGCATTCCAAATGGGCGACCTCTTGGGCGCAGGCGGGTATGGCGCTGCCCGCCTATGGGACGACGCACGCGGATTATTTTTATGGAGAGGTGCCTTGCACACGGGACATGACTGAAGCGGAAATACAAGACGGTTATGAAGAAAACACCGGGCGCGTGATTGTGGAGACGTTCAAAGGCAAAAAGGCGGAGGATGCCCGGGCGGTGCTGGTGAAAAACCATGGCCCGTTTGCCTGGGGGATGGATGCCGCAGATTCTGTGCACAACGCGGTTGTGCTGGAGGAGGTATCCATGATGGGAATGGTTGCGCGTACGCTTGCGGGTGGCAGCCTTTCCCCTATGCCGCAGGCGCTTCTCGATAAGCATTACTTACGCAAGCATGGCAAGAACGCTTATTATGGACAGGGAGAATAACAAGTGAGCCGCAGGGGAAGCTCGGGCGTTATTGTTGATTAACTTGTGGCAAATCCTTGGTTTTATAACGGGTTCGGTATATAATTAAAACAACTTTTCTCACTAAGACGTTAATAGAATAGGCGAACGGAGGCGGATATGGGTATTATCAAAGCGATTTCCGGTGCAATTGGCGGAGCTTTTGCCGATCAGTGGCTGGAGGTTATAGAACCAAACGCGATGGGCCAGTCAACGGTGTTCACCAAGGGGCAGATGGTGCGCGGGGACAGCAAAAGGACAAGCAACACAAAAGGAACGGAAGATATTATATCGGACGGTTCCATCATCCATGTATATGACAACCAGTTTATGATGCTGGTGGACGGCGGCAAGGTGGTAGACTATACAGCGGAGCCGGGGTATTACAAAGTGGATGGAAACGCAATCCCGTCCCTTTTTAACGGTCAGCTTGGCGCAAGCATCAAAGAGACTTTTGCGCGCATCAAATATGGCGGAACGCCTTCGCAAAAGCAGCAGGTTTTTTATATCAACCTGCAGGAAATTAAAGGGATCAAGTTTGGCACACGCACCCCCATCAATTATTTTGATAATTTTTACAATGCGGAATTGTTTTTGCGGGCGCATGGCAGCTATTCTATCAAAATTGTTGACCCGCTGAAGTTTTATTCCGAAGCGGTGCCCAGGGATGCGGAAAAGGTGGAGATTGATGAGATTAACGAGCAATACCTGAACGAATTCCTGGAAGCGCTGCAAAGCGCCATCAATCAGATGTCCGCCGATGGAGAGCGTATCTCACATGTGGCATCCAAGGGGCGCGAGCTTTCCAAATACATGAGTCAAACGCTGGACGAGGAATGGAACCAGCTGCGCGGCATGGAGGTTCAGTCGGTCGGCATTGCCAGTATTTCGTATGATGAGGAATCACAAAAGCTGATTAATATGCGCAATCAAGGCGCTATGCTTTCAGATCCCAATGTACGCGAGGGTTATGTGCAGGGGGCTATGGCACGCGGAGTGGAAGCGGCAGGCTCTAATGAGGCAGGATCAATGGCGGGCTTTATGGGCGTGGGCATGGGGCAAAACATGGGGAGCGGCATGGCAGGCGCGTTTTCGCAGAGTAATCAGGCGCAGATGCAGCAGGCGGCGCAAAATGATGTACAGGCGCAACAGCAACCAGTGCAAAGCCAGGCGGCTGTGCCGCAGCAAAGCGCGGTGGCTGGTTGGACATGCTCGTGTGGCAACGTAAACGACGCGGCCGCAAAATTCTGCCCGGAATGCGGTAAGCCTAAAGCAGCTGCTGCGATATGCGCCAAATGCGGATATAAGCCGGAGGGCGAAACGCCCAAGTTTTGCCCGGAGTGTGGTAATAAATTTGAATAGAGGTATCGGTTATGTCGGTCATTACCTATAAATGCCCAAACTGTGACGCTGGGCTGGCGTTTGACCCGGACAACGGTAAGTTTGTTTGTGATTTCTGCAAATCCAGCTTTGAGGAGCAAGTGTTGCAGGACAAGGAAAAGCAGGCAGCACAGGAAGGACAAACAAGGCCGGAGGAATCTGCGGAGCAAAAAGCCCAAACGGAACAAGCGTTTGGTGAGCATTCGCAATTATATGAATGCCCTAATTGCGGCGCGGAGATTATTGCGGATGATACCACGGCGGCGACATTTTGTGTGTATTGCCACAATCCGGTTGTGTTGGCAGGCAAAATAGCGGGGAGCTTTCGCCCGGATTACCTGATTCCTTTTTCCGTGGACAGGAAGCGGGTGACAGACCTTTTTAACGAATGGTGCAAAAAGAAAAAATTCATGGAGGACGACTTCCATTCGCAAAAGCAGGTGGATAACCTGCAGGGGGTGTATTATCCGTTCTGGGTGATTGACGTGAAAGCCAATGGCCGATTGGCTGGAACGGGCAGGAAGGTGCGGACATGGCGTAGCGGTGACTATACTTATACAGAAACCAGTGTTTACCGAGTGCAGCGCGAGGGAGTGTTGGATTTTAATGACATTACAGTAACCGCGCTCAACAAAAAGCAAATCAACATACTGAATGGGATACAGCCGTTTAATATGTCGCGGCTAAAGCCGTTTAACATGTCCTTTCTTTCCGGGTTTTTGGCAGAAAAGAGGAATATAGAGCAGGAAGGCGCGCGCGTGGCGATGGAGCAAACAGTGGTAGATGGTGGGAACGCGTTGCTCAAAGGATCGGTGGGAGGTTATTCCTCTGTTTCTTATGAAGACGTGGCGATTACGCCGGTTAACGAGGACTGGCTGCATGTGATGCTTCCCGCGTGGATGCTGACCTATCGTTTTCGGGATGAAGATTATTTCTTTGCGGTTAATGGGGACACGGGAAAGGTGGCGGGCAGGGTGCCGGTCAGCCGCAAAAAACTTGCCGGGCTTTTTGCGGGTGTTGCGGCGGGACTGTCGGCATTGCTGATTTTCTTGGGGTGGCTGATATGAAAAAGATGATTTCAACCGTTTTTGTTTTGATATTGCTCCTGCTTTTTGCTGTTCCTGTATTTGCTGCGTCTGCGGGTGAACGCGTGTTTGACAACGCGCAGCTTTTTACGGCAGAGGAGAGAGAAGCCCTGCAAAGCATGATCGACGCGCATGTTGACGAATATGACATGGACGTTGTTGTGCTTACGATAAGTGATAACGAAGGAAAGTCGACACGGGCATATGCGGATGATTTTTATGACGATTACGGGTTTGGCTATGGCGATGATGATGCGGGCGTGCTTTTTTTGATCGATATGGACAGCCGTGAGATTTATATTTCTACCGCAGGCAGGATGATTGACATACTCAATGATGCCCGGATTGAGGAATTGCTGGATATTCAATATGAGTATGTGAGCATGGGGAAATATTATGACGCGATGGATGCGGCGATTGTACAAACGGCTGCATTTATTGACGCAGGCCCGGTGCCCGGTCAATACCGCCGTGATGAAGGCCGTTACCTGGAGCCGTGGTGGATTGCTGTCAGTATTGCGATTGGCGTGGGAACGGCGGCAATCGTTGTTGCGGTGATTAACAGCCGCTACAAAAAAGAGTTTAAACCTGTTCCGTATGATTTTAAGAATGAGTCGAAGCTGAGCCTCTCGCTCAAGACAGACGACTTTATCAATAAACATGTGGACAGGCGTTATAATCCGCCACCGCCCACCAATTCTGGCGGCGGCAGCTTTGGCGGGGGATCGACGACGCATACTTCCAGTTCGGGAAGCTCACATGGCGGGGGTGGACGCAGCTTTTAGGTGGGCGCGCTGGAAAAAACGATGGTGCTGTTGCGGTAAAGTATAGGGATGAAAATATGGTTTGCTATTGCAGCGGACCATTTTTTATATTAATAAAGCAATGCTTCCAGATGCGCAAAATAATAAAATAAATTTATTTTACAAACATATTGACAAATACTTGCCGTGCGTATATGATGAAAACATCTTAAATCATTGAAATCCCAAATAACAAAAAAAGTAATAGTCAGTTTCAAGAATGGAAAGCAAATGCTGACTTTCCGCCACAAATAAGACTGAAAGTGAATAATTGGCCTGGGAAAGACCCCGGGGGCGTATTGTCTTTCATCTTTTGGAAAAAAGCGAGTAAACTTGAAAATAATTTGTAAACAAAGTTGACAAACTAACGCAAGTAAAAACATAGTGCTCCGGCGCAGGATTAGGCTTCATAATTTAGGCTGCGCTTAAATAAATCCAGATCCAATTAAGGAGGAAAAGAAATGAAGAAGGTATTGGTAGTTGTACTGGCGGTTGTGCTTATGGTGGCCATGGTTGTAGGTTGTACGCAGCAGGAGCAACCGGCGGCGGAAGAGCCTGCGGCAGAAGAACCTGCAGCAGAAGAGCCTGCGGCGGAAGAACCGGCGGCAGAGGAACCCGCGGCGGAAGAGCCTGCGGCTGAAGAACCTGCAAGCATGGACCTGACCATCGGTTATGTGTGTAACTTCATGAGCCACGAGTGGTATCAGAATGTATGCAACGGCGCACAGCAGAGGGCAGATGAGCTCGGTGTAACACTGGAGATTGCCGATGCGAACAACGATGCGGCGCAGCAGGTATCTTTTGCGGAAAACTTCATTGCAAAAGGCGTGGATATTCTTGCATTGACACCGGTGGATGCAAAAGCTCTTACATCTGTGGTCAGCATGGCGACAGAAGCGGGTATTCCGGTTATCACCGAATCTAACCCTGTGGGCGGCGAAGTGACGTGCGTGGGAACAGACAACAAAGAAGCCGGTAAAAAGGCGGGATTGTGGTTTGGCGAATATGGGATCGAAAACGACCTGGAGCTGGTGTTCCTGATTGTTGGCTTCCCTAATTTTGAAGACTGCCGCCTGAGGGTGGAAGGCTTTAAAGAAGGCTTGGAAGAAAGCGGCGCAAACTACAGGATCGCACAGGAAGTTGATTCGGAAGGCGGAAAAGAGCAGGCGCTCTCCGTATCCACAGATGCATGCACGGCAAATCCTGATATCAACGCAATCTTTGGCATCAACGACGACTCCACACAGGGCGGCATCCAGGGTTATAAATCCGCAGGCCTGGACGAAGCAAACCTTCACGCGCTGGGCTTTGGCCTGGAAGGCGTGGTAGGCAGGGAAGCTTTGCTGAATGACACCCCCATCGTTGCGGAGCTGGCAATGTTCCCGGATTTCGTTGGTGCGGGCATCATTGACGCCGCTGTGAAGCATAATGCTGGTGAAGAACTGTCCGAGCGCTTCCTGACGCCCACAACAGTAATCACGCCCGACACATATGCTGATTATTATACGCAGGAAGGCGACAAATGGGTTATGAACTTTGCGGCAGTTGACGCATTGAATGGCTAAGGCTGCATAGTTGAAAAACGAATAAAACCGGCATTGGGCAAAGAAGCCTCCGGTATCCCGCAGCAAGCGGGGTACCGGGCTGGTAAAAAATGGCGGTATAGTAAATCAAATGCTGTAACAGGTGGTAGCGATCCATCGTGGCAGGAGATGGCTGGCTACTGGTTATTACTCAAATTACATATTTAGGAGGAGAATATGGAAAAGCTGGAAAAACGGGGAAATGTATTTGGCAGGATTATGCAAAACGAGCTTAGTATGCTTGTGGTTGCATTGATAGGCCTGATGGTGGTGTTCAGCATATTGACAGAGGTGTTCTTCACACCGCTCAACCTGCTTAATGTGCTGCGGCAGGTGTCGTATAACGCAATCGCGGCAATCGGTATGGCAATGATCATCATATCGGGCGAAATCGATCTTTCTGTGGGTTCGTTACAGGCGCTTGCAGGCGTGCTGGCTGTGATGGCACTTAACGCAACGGGAAATGTGGTTGTGGCGGTTGTTGTGGCGCTGGCAATCAGCATAGCGGCAGGTGTGGCAAACGGCGTACTGGTTACTGTGCTGGGACTCAATTCTTTCATTGCAACACTGGCTACCATGGCAATCTGGCGCGGGATGATTATGATTATTACAAACGCCGTCTCACAAATTATTTCCGTTCCGGATTTCAGCAAAATTGGCACGGCAAGCGTAGCGGGTATTCCCATTCCCATCATCATCATGGTGGTTTTGGTGGTGGTGTTTCACTTTGTCTTAAATAACAGCGCGTTTGGGCGGTATATCTACGCAGTGGGTGGCAACAGGGAGTCGGCAAAGCTAGCTGGCCTTAATGTAAAGAAAATTAAAATGCTGGTGTATATACTGGGCAACCTGCTATTTGGCGTGAGCGCGGTAATATTGACAGCCCGCCTAGATTCCGGGCAGCCAAATGCAGGGGAAGGTATGGAAATGAACGTGGTGGCAGCTACCGTGCTGGGCGGAGTTAGCATGACGGGCGGTACGGGCACGCTGCTGGGCGCTATTGTGGGTGTTGTAATATTGGGCGTGATACAAAACGGGCTGGTGCTCTTAAACGTTAACTCGTTCTGGCAGGATGTGGTGCGCGGCATTGTCATTATACTGGCTGTGTATCTTGATGTGCGTCGTAAGATCAGCGTGGAAAAACGGTTGCTGCGCGAGTCACAGCAGGCGCAACAGGCATAAGGAGTGTGGATGCTATGAGTGAAACATTACTTGAGATCAAAGACGTCAGCAAATTTTTTCCGGGCGTCCGGGCACTGGATCATGTGGATTTTGACCTGCGTCCGGGCGAAGTTCATGCGCTGGTGGGCGAAAATGGTGCAGGGAAATCAACATTGATTAAAATAGTCTCCGGGCTTTATACCCCAACGGAGGGGAAAATGTTTTTCGGGGGCAAGGAGTGTAGCTTTGAATCGCCGCACGAGGCGATTATGCAGGGCGTCAGTGTTATTTACCAGGAGCTGAACCTGGTGCCGCATATGTCAATTGCGGAGAATATCTATTTTTCGCACCTGCCCATGAACAAAATGGGTATTGTGAACAAGAAGAAGGTATTTGACGACACGCGCGAGCTGCTTGACTATATGGGGCTGAAAGAGAATCCGCGCACGAAGGTCAATGCTCTGCCAGTCGCGAGGCAGCAGCTTGTGGAGATTGCCAAAGCGGTTTCCATGGATTCCAAAATCATCATTATGGACGAGCCGACATCGGCTCTAAGTCCCACGGAAATTGACAACTTGTTCCGCATCATTCGTGATTTAAAGCAAAAGGGGCATGGCATTGTATATGTATCGCACAAGCTGGAAGAAATCTTTGAGCTTGCCGAGCGTATTACAGTGTTGCGTGATGGGCAATATGTGGATACGGTAAACACGCCAGATGTGGATGCGGGAAAATTGATTGCCATGATGGTGGGCCGGGAGGTAAAAGACCTGTACCCCAAGGTGGGCGGTACAATCGGCGATGTTGTGATGCAGGTGGAGCATCTCACCAACGATATTGTCAAAGATATCTCCTTTTATGTAAGAAGTGGTGAAATTGTGGGTTTTTCCGGCCTGATGGGCGCGGGACGAACAGAGCTGGGGCGTGCGCTCATCGGTGCAGACCCGCGCTTTGAAGGAACGGTTACGGTGGGCGGGGAAGTGTTGCTGCCAAACTCCACCGAGGCATCGCAGAAAGCGGGGATTGGCTATGTGCCGGAGAACCGTAAGGAACAAGGCATCTTTGCGGCGGCGGATGTAAAGTTCAACATGACAATCTCCACCATCAAGAATTTTTCCGCGAAAATTGGCATAAGCAAAAGCAAAGAGGTGGAGAAGGTAAACGAGATGGTGGGCAAGCTGGGCATCAAAACGCCCACGATCATGCAATTAATACAAAAGCTTTCAGGCGGCAACCAGCAAAAGGTTATCTTGGCGCGCTCACTGATAAAAGAAGACCTGAAGGTACTGATTATAGACGAGCCGACGCGTGGCATTGATATTGGAGCAAAGGCAGAGATATATTCCATACTGGATCAGTTGGCGCAAGCTGGGGTAGGCGTCGTTATGATGTCCTCCGAAATGCCAGAGATTTTGAGCATGTGTGATAGGATTTATGTGATGAAGCATGGCAGGATTAGCGGAGAGCTCACCTGTGATGAGGCGACGCAAGAACGGCTGCTGCAAAGAGCTATCTAAAGAAACGACCTGTTAGACCGGGGGAAATTGAAATGAAAAAAACAAAACAGTGGATAAATGAGGTAAACACCCTGCTCGCAAAGCTGTCAAATGCAGGACAACCGGGCGTGTGCACGTTTAAACAGGGCAGTATTGACGGCTGTGAGCAAAAGGGATTTGACGATTCGAATTGGAAGCAGGTGATGGGCAAAGGAGCACCCATACCGGGTATTGCAACGGATACCATCGCCACGGATAAAGAAGAAGTGAAGCTGGATCTTTGCGATTGGTCCATGGTAGATGGCCCGGCTGCAATGCGCAAAAAAATAACACTGCCGGAAGCGATTGAAGGGCTGCCCACGGCGGCCACAAACATTTACGTAACCATGACTATGCTCGCTCCTGTTGCGGTGTATGCGGACGGTAGGGAAATCGCCCGTTATAAATATTGGGGGGATACCCGCCTGTGTGAGCTGAATATCACCGAGGCATACCAACCGGGGCAAACGCATGTCGTGGTGTTTAAAACACCGGAGAACGATGGTGATGCGCATTTGGGCGTGTGCTTCAATTATGGCGTGGTGGAGCAGGCCATGCTAGAGCTTTCCACCGCTGTGGAGCAAATTACATTTGCACAAAGGCTGGCAAGGGCATATGGCGGCGACGTGCAAGCGCAGCTCCAAAAGCTGGAAGAGGTGCTGGACGCAGAAAAAGTCGCCGCGCGGGATTGGGGATCAATCCGCAAAATGCTGGACGGCATAGATGAAACGCTTGCACCACTTGATAAATACGCAAAGGAATTCAAGGTGCACGTTATCGCGCACTCCCATCTCGACATGAACTGGCTTTGGGATTACGAAGATACGATTGATATCTGCGTGCGCGATTTCAGGACAATCTGCGATATTATGGATGAAAATCCGGATATGTGCTTTTCGCAAAGCCAGACTTGTGTATATGATATCGTAGAAAAAAATGATCCGGAAACTTTTCAGCGAGCGCTCAAAAAAATAGAGGAGGGCACGTGGGAGGTCACTGCGGCAACCTGGTCGGAGCACGACCTAAACACGTCCGGTGCGGAAACATTTGCACACCAGGTGCTCACTGCGTCTGATTATGTTAAAAACAAACTCCATGCGGCACCCTCGCGCGTATGCTGGGAGCCGGATACGTTTGGTTTTCCTTCTGGTGTTCCAAATATCCTTGCCAAAGCGGGAGTTGAGTATTTCTATCACTTCCGCCAAGGCACAGGGCATTCGCTTAACTGGTGGGAAGGCACAGACGGCTCACGCGTGTTGGATTTCTGCTTTGGGCCGTACAATAACTCGCTGCGTCCCAACAACCTGATGCCGGTGGTGTATGAGCTTTTTGACAAATATGGCATGAAAAACTCCATGTTTGTGTTTGGCGTGGGCGACCATGGCGGCGGGCCGACGAGAAATGATATTAAAATAAAGCGCTATCTGGACGGTAAGCCCTGTCTGCCCAGCCTGGTGTTCTCCAAGGTGTGCGATTTCTTTGATGAAGCGCTACAAGAAAAATGTGACTATCCTGTGCACAAGGGGGAAATGAACTTTATATTTGAGGGATGCTACACCACAAAGACAGAAATCAAGAAGCTGCTGCGTCATGGCGAAAGCCGCCTACTGGACGCGGAGGCTGTGCTTGCTATGGAAAGAATACGCGGCAGGGATATTTCGGCGGATTATGGCAAAGTGATGCGTGCGTGGGAAAAGGTGTGCTTTAACGGTTTCCACGATATTTCCTGCGGATGCAATGTGAAGCCAGCGGATGAGCACGACTATAAAATAGGGCACGAAGCAATTGAAGCAGCGCAGTCCGTTAATTTGGAAATGGAAGCGGAAGCGGGAGACGGCACAATTACTGTGTTCAACCAGCTTGGCGCGGACAGGGACGAGGTTGTGTGTCTTGATTTGCCAAAGGGCTGGCCACAGACAGGTTTTTTGGAGGATGAGCAGGGGCAGGCGGTGCCGTATCAAACATTGGACGGCAAGCTGTATTTTGTCGCCTTTGACCTGCCAGCGCTTGGCACAAGCGTGTTTAAGCTGGCAGGGGAAGACACTGGCGTGGTGGAGGATATTTCCGTGACGATGCGCGAAGGCGTGACGGATGGCAGCGTTTGCACAGTGGAAACGTCGCGCTATGCAATGGAGGTTTCCTCCCGATCGGGGACAATCGTACGTTTGTATGACAAATTTATGGAATGTGATGTGCTGGAGCGGTTTGTGGGCGAGCCAGAGGTGGTGATCGCTTACCGCGCGGAGCGTAGCTCCAATGTGCTTATGATGCAATACGAAGAACCACACATCATGTCTGCCTGGATGATTGGCAATATAGAAAAAACGGTGAACCTGCTGAAGGCACAGGAGGTAACGCTTGTTGCAAATGGGCCTGTGTTTGCGCGGCTGAAGGTAACAAAAAAAATAGGAAAAACGACGGTGGAGCAATACATCACCGTGTATGAGGATTTGGACAGGATTGACTTTGCGGTGGATGTTGATTGGCAGGAGCTGGGGCATTACAAAACAGGCGTGCCCATGCTGAAGGTGGGTGTTACCAGTGCGGAGAAGTCGCCCGAATACAGCTATGAAACCCCCATGGGTTTCGTGCAGAGGGATATCCATGGCAGGGAGCTGCCCGCCTATCGTTATGTGGCAATGCATGGCAAGGATAGTACGCTGGCGCTTTTTAACGACTGCAAGCATGGCTTTTACGCCATGGGCAACACGCTTTATATGACGTTGGTTCGTGGGTCGTATTCGCCGGACGCCCGGCCCGATCAGGGCAGGGTGCAGGCAGGATATTCTATCCTGCCGTTTTATGGCGGGCGTAATATGGCGGCAGTTGCAAATGGAGCGGCGTCGTTTTGCCAAAAGCCACTTGCCTATGCAGGCGCTTTGCGAGGCGAATCGGGGCAGGGGCTTTTTGTACAGCATGATAATATCGTCGTTACCTGTGTCAAGCCGTCAAACGATGGAAAAGGGATTGTGGTGCGCCTGCTGGAGGCGTGTGGCATGGCCACAGACACGGGAGTGTTCCTGAACGCGGATCTTTGCGGCGCGTTTGAGGCAGACCTTACGGAGCGGCTAGTGAGACCGCTTGCAATGGAGGATGATATGGCGAGGATTTCTTTGCAGCCATATGAAAACAAAACAATCTACTTGGAGTTGGTGTAGGTGGGTGGCATGACGGGAAGAGAACGTATGTTGTGTGCGATAGAGCGCAAAACGCCAGATGTACTGCCGGTGACAACGCACCACGTAATGCCATATTACCTGCAAAAATATCAGGGAGGCATCAGTATCCGGGAGTTTTTTGATAAGTTTGGTTTTGATGCGGTCAACTGGCATGTTAGCCAGCTTCCGGGCGCGGGAGAGCGCATAGACCCCGCACAGGGGGAAAAGGGCTTTTTGGACAGTACGCGCATCATATCGGATTATTGGCAGGTGAAGGCGGAGGATGTGGCTGACCCGCAGTATAAAACAGTGCGCTATACCATTACCACGCCGGGAGGGGAATTGACACTGTCCCTCCAGTCAAATGAGTACACTACGTGGATTGTGGAGCACCCCATCAAGGAAAAGAAGGATATGGAGCTGGTGGCACAATATGTACCACACCCGCTTTGCGATGTGCCCGGCTCGCAAAAGGCGCTGGACGAAGTGGGAGAGCGTGGCATTGTGCGTACGCATATTCCCACTACCATCGATTTGTTTGGGCAGCCGGGGTGCTGGCAGGACGCATGCTGCATGGTGGGCACAGAGCGCTTGATTATGGAAACGTATGATGACCCGGAATGGGTGCACGAGCTGTTGGGCATTATCCGTGAAAGAAAGTTGGCCTATATCCGCTCCATGAAGGGTGCGGCATACGATATTATTGAGCTGGGCGGCGGGGATGGCAGCAGCACGGTCATTTCACCTGGGATCTTTGAGGAATTTCTTCTGCCGTATGACAAAGCGCTGATTGAAGAGGCGCATAATAGCGGGCAGCGCATTTCCTACCACTTGTGTGGCGGCAAAATGCCACTGCTGGATTTGATTGCGGAAATGGGAATGGATGCGCTGGAAACGCTGACGCCCTCCTCTATGGGCGGAGACGCAGACCTTGCCGTGGTAAAGCGGAAGCTGGGTGGAAAAATGTGCCTTATCGGCGGGTTTGACCAAAACACGTATTTTGTGGGAAACACGCCCGAACAAACACGGCAGGCGGTGCGCCGGTGCTTTGAGCAGGCGGGCGAAGGCGGCGGGTACATCATTGCCCCATCCGACCATTTTTTTGACGCGCAGGACGACCTGCTGCATGCCTTTGTGGACGAAGCGCACGCGTGTGCCTATGGGGGATGACAATGGGATTTCAACCGGACTACCACAATATTGCAGATGCGGCTGTAAATAAAAAACCCGCGCGTATACCGCTGTATGAGCATATCATCTCGGACGAAGTGATAGAAAAGGTGATACGCGAGGATGTGACGGGTCTGCTGGCAAAGGGCACGGCAGGCAAGCGGGATTATTTCAAGCGCTATACCCGGTTTTTCCGGGAGATGGGGTACGATACAGTTTCGTTTGAGCAGTGTATCACCAAGATTTTGCCGGGTGGCGGCGCATTATACAGCCATGCTGATCCGGTCATCAAAACAAAGGAAGACATTGAAAGCTACCCTTGGGGGGGATTGCCCGATCTCTATTTCAATGAATTTGACGGGGATTTCAGTATGCTGGCGGAGGAGATGCCAGAAGGGATGCGCGCCATCGGCGGGCCGGGCAACGGGCTGTTTGAGATTGCGCAGGACTTGTGCGGATATGAGTTATTGTGCTATATGGCGGCGGACGACCCCGGGCTGTATCGCGAAGTATTCTCCAGGGTGGCGGGGTTGATGCTGGAGATATGGCGGCGTTTTTTGGACAAGCACGCCGATACCTATTGTGTATGCCGTTTTGGAGACGATCTTGGTTTTCGCAGCCAGACGCTTTTGCCTGCGGCAGATATTCGGGAGATTCTTATCCCTCATTATCAAAGGCTGGTGGCACAGGTTCATGAATACGGCAAACCGTTTTTGCTGCATAGCTGCGGGGCTATTTTTGATGTGATGGATGAATTAATCGGTGTGGCAGGCATTAACGCAAAGCATTCCAATGAAGACGCAATCGCCCCGTTTAGCACGTGGGTAGGGCGGTATGGCAGCAAAATTGGCAACTTTGGCGGCATTGATACAGATGTACTTTGCAGCAGGACGGTGGCGGAAATCGAAAAATATGTAACTGCGGTGTTTGAAGAAAACGCGGCGAAGGATGGCGGGATTGCCTTTGGATCGGGCAACTCAATACCGGACTATGTGCCTGTGGAGGGATACGTCGCCATGGTGAATACAGTTAGAAATTTAAGGCGGGAACGCGTATAATGATTATTTGGAGGTAAGGATACATGAGAGGCATCAAAGCGATTGAAGCGGTCTATCAAGATGACAAACCGGCGAATAGTGGTTTTTGGCTGGGCAATCCTTCGGAAAAAGCCAAGCAGATTTATTGCGGGCACTTTGGTATTGTGGAGGAAGAGCTGACCGAACGGGAAAAGCAAAATTTGAAATTTAGCGTGCTGACGTCCGAAAAAATTGGCACGGCGGATATTGAGTTGGCCAAAGCGTTGAAAAGCGACCTGATGTGGTTTTCGCCCGAGCTGGATCCGGCAACGTGGGTGCATCCTGAAGGCAAACCCATGTGGGATTGTTTTAAGGGGGAGGCGCGCAAAAGCCTGGGGGATAACGGTGTGTTTTCCGATACGGAGGATGTGGCAGAAGTAGAGGCTTTTGACTGGCCAAACCCGGATTACTTGGATTTTGGCCCCACGTTAAAGAACATCGAAAACGCCCACGAAAACGGCCTTGCCGTGCTGGGCGGCATGTGGTGTCCCTTCTTTCATATCGCATGTGATTTTTTTGGGATGGAAAATTACTTTATTAAAATGCACACTGATCCGAATGTTGTGATTGCAGTGACAGAGCATATCACAAACTTTTATCTGGAGGCGAACAAACGCTGCTTTGATGTGATGGGCGATAAGCTGACGGCTGCGTTTTTTGGCAATGACCTGGGCAGCCAGCTTTCCATGATGATTTCGGACGAGTGCTTTGAAAAATTCATTGTGCCTTATATGAAGCCCCTCATTGCGCAAATGAAGTCCTATGGGCTTAAGGTGACGCTGCACTCGTGTGGCTCCATCCACAGCATCATTCCACGTCTTATAGACCTTGGTGTGGATGCCATCCATCCGTTGCAGGCAAAGGCAGTGAATATGGATGCGGAAACGCTTGCTCGGGATTTCAAAGGTGAAGTTATTTTTGTGGGCGGCGTGGATACGCAGGATTTGCTGCCGTTTGGAACGCCGCAGCAGGTAAGGGACGAAGTATACAGGCTACGCGACCTGTTTGGGGAGAAGTTTATCGTATCGCCCAGCCACGAAGCGTTGCTGGAAAATGTGAGTATAGAAAACGTGATCGCAATGAGTGAAGCGGCCACAGAATAGGGAATTATGAAAGAATACGCAAAAATACTAAGAAACGGCGCAAACCAGAGCACAATAAAGCATTCCAACAGGGGGCTGATTTTTGAAGTGCTCAATACGGTGGGGCCTTGCTCGCGCACACAGCTTGCAAAGATTACTGGCTTGACCAAGACGTCGATAACGAATATTACAACGCAAATGATTGAAGAAAAAATTATTTGCGAGATGGGCGCGGCGGATTCACAGCTGGGCAGAAAACCGGTGATGTTGGATATTTCCTCGCATTCGCCGTGTGCCCTTGGCGTCAGTATCAACCGTGATTTTGTATACGCCAGCCTGGTGAACCTGCGCGGGGAGCTGAAGATAGAGAAGAATTACATTATCCGGGACGGGGAGACAAAGGAAAGCCTGTGGAAAGGGATTGTAAAATGCTGTGACAGCATATTGCAAAGCGACGCGGCACGGAATGTGCAGCTTTTGGGCATTGGGGTTGCGTCCATTGGTCCATTGGACATCAAAAATGGTATGATTTTAAGCCCGCCCAACTTCAAGGGTATCCACAACATAGAAATTGTCCCCCGGCTGGAACAAAAATATGGGCTTCCTGTGTTTATGAATAATGATATGAGCGCGGGCGCGATTTCAGAGAAGTTGTTTGGGTATGGTAAGCGTATTTCGGATTTTGTGTTTATTGGTGTAACAAACGGTATTGGCGCGGGCGTTGTGGTGGATAAAAAGTTTTTTATGGGCAGCAACGGCTTTGCAGGCGAGATTGGCCATATTTCCATTGATTACAATGGCAGGGACTGCCCATGTGGTAACAAAGGTTGCCTAGAGGTGTACGCGGGTATTCCCTATATCGAAAAAAGCGCGGTGGAAAAAGTAAATGCGGGAGAGGTGAGCCTTCTTTCCGGGCTGAAGGAAATTCGTTGGCTTGACATTGTGGATGCGGCGCACAAGCGGGATAAAGTGGCGTGCAGGGTGATTGGGGAGCTTGTGGAATATCTTGCGGTGGGCATCACCAGTATTGTGGACGCATACGACCCGCAAGTGGTTTTTTTGGGGCATGACATTGCCATAGCGGGCGACCTCGTGTGCAAGCCCCTCAAGGAATCGGTGAATAAGCGCAAATTTTCTAAAAGTTTTAACGAGGTTGACATTAAAATATCAAAATTTAAAGATATGCTGTATAAAATTAATGGCGCCGCGGTAATTATTTATCATTACCTGAATGGCGCGCTGGTGGATTATGATAGAAAAGAGGCGGGAGTATGAAGCGGAGTCTAATTAACAAAAGTATTGAATGGGCGAGAGGTGTATTGGAGCAAAACAACATCAGCCTGCCGGAATTTGCGTATTGGGGCTATGAGGAATGGCAAAAGAATGCGGACGACATTACGACCATCCGCAAAACCATGCTGGGATGGGATGTTACTGATTATGGAAGCGGAGATTTTGATAAAACCGGAAGCGTGCTGTTTACCGTGCGCAATGGCGATGTTGGAGACAAAAACGTTGGGACGCCATATGCGGAAAAATATATTGTGCTGAAGCCGGGACAGGCCATCCCCACGCACATGCACAAGACAAAGGCGGAGGATATCATCAGCCGGTGTGCGGCGAGCTATTGCATCAAACTGTATAATACGGGAAAAGACGGAAAGCCGGATTTGCAGAGCGATGTGGATGTTTTTTGTGACGGGATAAAAAAGACCTTCCCGCCGGGGGAAACAATAGAAGTGACGAATGGCACAAGCATGACGCTTCATCCATACCTCTATCATTCGTTCTGGGGAATGGAAGGTGGGCAGGCCGCCGTGGTGGGGGAGGTTTCTTCCATCAATGACGATAATACGGACAATTACTTTGCACAACAGGTGGCGCGTTTTATGGAGATAGAGGAAGACGAGGCGCCGCTGTGCCCATTGTGCAACGAATACAGCAAGTTGCTGGGGTGAATGGCGGATGGAGCGGTGACGGGGGATACATGAAAAAATATGACATTGTGGCAATCGGCGAAAATCTGATTGATTTTGCACCGGCAAAAGAGCAGGAGTTGGGCAAGCTGGCTTTTTCGGGCAGCCCGGGCGGTGCGCCCGCAAATGTATTGGCGTGCGCATCAAAGCTGGGGTTGAAGACGGCGTTTATCAGCAAGCTGGGCATGGATGTGTTTGGCGCGCTTTTTAAGCAGACGATGGTGGATGCCGGAATCGATATCTCTGGTCTCGTTGAAACAGATAAATACCCCAGCACGCTGGCGTTTGTCTCCCTGGATGAATCGGGAGACCGATCTTTTAGCTTTTACAGGAACGAAACGGCGGAGTGTATGATTATGATGGACGAACTCCCGTCCGGATTATTAAGTGAAGCGAAACTCTTTCACTTTGGGTCGGTATCTATGACGGCGGAACCAGCGCGCACCACTACGCTACAAGCGGTGAAGCAGGCGAAAGAAAGCGGAGCGGTGATTGCGTATGATCCGAATTTACGAGAGCTTTTGTGGAGCAGTCTGGAGGAGGCAAAAGCTGTTATGACAGAGGGGCTGCAATACGCAGATCTCGTTAAGCTGTCGGACAATGAGCTGGTGTTTTTGTCGGGCGAAAGCGATTTGGAAGCTGGGATGAGACTGCTGTTTGAGCGGCACAGTTTCCGGTATCTGGCGGTAACAATGGGGGCACGCGGTTCCATGTGTATGGATGGGGGAGGTGTGTCATACCAACCGGCATTTGAGGTAAAGGCTGTGGACACCACTGGCGCGGGCGATGCTTTTTGGGGCGCTTTTTTGTATCAATACCTGCACAATGAGTTGGATAGAAAGGGCGAAAAGAAAGACGTCCCGTATATGCTCCGCTTTTCGAATGCGGCGGGTGCGCTCACTGCGATGGGATATGGGGCGATTCCTTCCATGCCTGTGTTGGATGAAGTATGTGGGCTTGCTGGAAAAGAATAGACGGGCAGGGGCATACACAACTAAAAAGTGATTTACAGAAAGTCTATGATGAAAATGGTAGACTTTTTTATTTTCTAACAGAAAGTAGCTACTACGCAACAACATGGCAAAAACACAGCTTTTTATACAAATGGAATACAATAATTTTGTCGATATGGGAATGATTCCTTGATTTTACTTGAATTATTCAGTATAATTTTTAAAAAGTACTGGGATTGTATAGATAATTAAAGCAGGGTAGATATGTTTAAAAACACAAGTTTGAGAACAAAGTTATTTTTTATGGTAACGCTTGTTGTGGTAGTATCATTTCTTTTTACTACCTGGATTGTTTCTAATAGGAGCATAAACTTGGCCCAGGACGATGCGTTCAAGCTTACCGAAGAGATGGCAGCCAAGTACAGCTACGAAATAAAATCGGAGCTTCAGGCGGCGCGCGTTACGTCAGAATCCCTCATGACAGTCTTTAAAACATTGATAGAAAATGGCGAAGCCGACAGGGATACGCTTAATAATATTTTAATCAACTCATTAAAACAAAAGGATTATATCATCTCGTTTTGCGTGGCGTTTGAGCCAAACAAACTGGATGGCAAGGACGCCGAATATGCCGGGCATCCGCTTTATGGCGAGTCTGGCCGGTATGCACCTTATTGGAGTTTGCAGGATGGGGAAATTGATGTCGAGCCTTTGACGGATATTGATGATGAGGATTGGTATGCCGGTGCCAGGGATTCGGGCGCGGAGTATATTACCGATCCTTTCTTTTATGAAGTGCAGGGTACGCCTGTGCTTATGACAAGCCTGGTGTTCCCCATTATTATTGATGGAGAGTTTATCGGGATCGTTTCCTCTGATATGGCGCTGGATAGCTTACAGGAAATGGTATCCTATGTAAATACCAGTGGGTTGGGCGAGTTTACAGAGATATATTCGAATTCGGGCGTGGTTGTTGCTCATCCCGAGGATCAATATTTTAACAAAAGCATCTATGCAACGTCGGCTTATAATATGTTGGCGGCAGATCCGTCAAAAGCACAGCAAGCGTTGACAATCGCAAATGAGTATGTGGAAAACAACCCAATTGCAGACGAAGAAGATGAAGCGCAGGTTGAAGAATACGACAATGCGGTGGCGTTTGCCAGCAATTTGGGAGACTATGCGCAGGACTCGTCTGGCGTTATTCTGGATTTAACACTGCTTACAGATGGCATGGCAAGGGAGCTTCTTCAATTAGACGGGGAAAGAATGAGGGTGGCGCAAGAGGCTATGAAGGCGGTGGAGGATGGAGAGTCCTATACTGTTACACAAGATGATTATTATACGGTGTATATGCCCATCCGGTTTAGCGAGGCGACAAACCCGTGGTCTGTCGCGGTAAATGTGCCCATGTCCGAGGTGTTGCTGGTTTCCAATGAAATTCAACGTTATGTGCTTATTATATGTATCATTGCAATCGCTATTATCGCCTGCATACTTTTCATAATTGCAAACAGGATAACAAAGCCAATACTGAACCTGGCAAAGGTGGCCGGGCAGTTTGGAGAAGGCCATTTTGATGTTGAGCTGCCGCCTGTGCGGAGCAACGATGAAATTGGCACGTTATCGGGCGCGTTTAAGGGGATGGCCGAGAGGATTAACAGCCTGATTAATACGTTGCAAAATTATGCGGCGGAGCTGGAAGAAAACAATGAGCATCTTAATTACCTGAACGAAACACTGGTGGCGACAAACCATGTATCCGAAACAATTTTGAATGTAGAGCATCAGCAGTTCCATGACGTTTTGAACCAATCACTGCGGATTTTGGGAGAAAGCGTTCACGCGAACGGTGTTTCCATATGGGAAAACGACAAACATTCGGATGGGAAGGTATATAGCCGGGTGATCTCAACGTGGATTGCGAATCAGGCGGGGGTAAATGCGGTCGCAGATACTGCCATTGACCTTGACCGATACCTCCCAGGGTGGGATGAACAGGCGCAGAAAAAAGACGGTGCGGGCAGCAGCGTTTTAGATGGTAGTGCAATCCTTGCGGAATTTGAGCTGTTCCACGACTTCAGGTCGCTTTTGCTGATGCCTCTTATGCTGCACGACTCTTACTGGGGATTCCTGGTTTTCGCCTATGCTGAGGCAGAGTATCAACTGAAAAACGATGAGAGTGAAATATTGCGGTCTAGCGGGATGATGCTTGCGTCGGCAATTCTCCAAAATGAGACGGCAGAGAGCCTGATGGAAGCAGAAACAATGGCATCAACCGATCCGTTGACCGGACTTACCAACCGAAATGGATTTTTGATAAAAGCACCCGCTGTTTATGCGGAATGCCGGAAAGAAAAGGTTCCGCTCACGCTTCTGTTCTTTGACCTCGATCATTTTAAACGGGTGAATGACGAATTTGGACATCCGTTTGGCGACGAAGTTTTGAAAGCGTTTGCGCGAGTAATTGAAGAAGAAACAGGCGAGCGTGACGTATGCTGTCGTTATGGGGGGGAAGAATTTATTCTTTTGCTTAATAATAGTGACGGTGCTAATGGAAAAGAGACGGCTGAACGGATTTTGGAACGTGTGCGGTACGTCAGGCTTGCGGAGAAACCAAATTTCAGTTTCACAGTAAGCATTGGAATGGTGGCAGGTGTTCCCGGTATTCATGATACGCTGAACGGGTATATTCAAAAGGCGGATAACGCCCTTTACGCGGCGAAGGAAAATGGGCGGGATCAGCTTGTTGTTTTTCCGTATGACGCGAAGTAAACCCCGAAGTTCAAATAATGATTTTGGTTCGGATACAGCCGCTATAACGATGGTTATGGGGGTATTCGCTTACGCAAAAAAGGCCATTTCACTGAAACGGCCAAAATCAAGAATCCCTTTCTACAGCGGTTTTTTAACCATTATCCTTACTTATTACTGTTAAGCACTCAACGTGTGGGGAAAAGCTGATAGTGAAAGGGTTTTCGGACAACGAAGGTGGTATGGTTAGAGGTCTATAACACTGCGGAAACATATATTGCCTAACCGAAAGTGAGAGTATACAAAAATGCGCATGAGAGTGCGCATTTTTGTTTTGAAATATAAGTGAGAAATGTGATGAGTATCACTTTTTGTACTAAAAGATAAATGACTTTTTGGCAACAGATAAAGGATTGAGTGCTGGAAAAGTAAGTATATAATATTTCACTTTATAAAATGGGAACTTTTGGAACTGCTTTTACTTTTTGATGTCTCTTTAATTGGATATTTATGGAATGATGCTACCCGTGGGGATAAGCTATGGTATAATTACTTTTAAGGTAGTATTATGGCTATAATCTGCGTCATTGAATTGAGTGTCTGATGCAAATATTTAACATTGCATTGCATATTGCTGATGATTAAATTGGAGAGGAGTCTATATGATTAGGAGCGAATGTGCAGTTGTAACATTTATAGATATATTAGGCTTTAAAAACCTAGTAGAGCACAAAAGCGACGGTGAGATGGTCGAAATTCTGGACTTGTTTCACCAGCATAATTCAGAGAACCCGTTGTCCCGTTATGAGATTTCTACCCCAATAGTAGATAATCTCATCAGCTTAAAGACAGTTTATTTTTCTGACTCAGTTGTGAGAATCAGGTATGTTTCTGATTGGGGAGTAAAATATCCATCTGATGGACACTACATGGTTTTGCTGGAAAAGGAGCTGATGTTATTGGCGGAGATACAGGCAGCTTTATTAAAAAGAGGTATACTGATTCGTGGTGGAATTACAATTGGTGAAATTTATTATGACGAAGAAGCAAAGCATCTCTTTGGTAAGGCAATGAATAGAGCGTATGAACTTGAGAGCACTCTTGCAAACTATCCCCGAATTGTTATTGATCCCACTTTTTCAAATGTGTATTCTCCTAGCATGGATTTTATCGAAAGTCCAATATCTATTGATTCTGAAATGTTGTTTTCAGTTGACTATTTTAATGAGCGCGAAGCAAAGTTGTTATTATCGGATTTGAAACAATGGCCAGAGAAAAGGCAGAAAATCATACAACACATCAAAACCCGCATAATCTCACAAAAAGAACTTATGGAAGAGCAGCGAAAAGCATTAGTCAAGTTGCTATTGCAAAGTACAAGCGGAATGCGCATAGATCCGATAAATTCACCAGCAGAGCATCTTTTCCGATTGCAAGACGTTAAGGTCTTTGGTAAGCATGCATGGACAGTAACTCAGTTTAACGCTGCTATAGATAGTTGGGAGAAAGTAAGGGCTGAGATAGGATATAACCATACTTTTGTGAATAAGATATTCTTAAGAGATTTTGAATGGACAGATCCCAATGTTTTGATGGACGAAAATTCATTTTCATGTCTTTCTAGTGCATATGCGGTTGAGGATATATAGTTCCATACTTCATATTATCCATATAATCTAACTTATAAGTAAAATGGATATATTTCCCAGCAGTTCAATGGTAGAGCATTCGGATGTTAAGACTTAAAAATAGCAGCTCTGTAGGGAAACTTGCAGGTGAAATTACCGCTAAGTCAGCAAAATCTAAGTCCAAAAGGATATGACAACGCCGAGCAAGGAATCCAAAAGATTCTATGTGTAGAGACTTTACACGGGATACCTAAAGCGAAAGCAATGGTGAAGACAAAGTCCGGACTACAATGCGAAAGCGATGTGGTGAAGTAACCGAAGGGTCGTTGGTTCAAACCCAACCTGGGGAGCCAGATAATAAGGCGAAAGCCTTACTATACAATTTCAGGTGGTGATAGCTTAGAGGATCCACCTGTTCCCATTCCGAACACAGAAGTTAAGCCCTAATACGCCTGATGTACTGCACTGGTGATGGTGTGGGAGATACGGTAGCTGCCGGATTCAACCTTAAGAAAGCCTGTGATATTATCATAGGCTTTTTGCTTATAATTAAGCAAGATTATATCCGATTGGGACTACAAAATAAGTTTGGAATGCAAACTTCTATTTGCTATGTCTGTTTCAAGAAACAACTACAACAGAAAAAAATTCTGTTGAATTTTTGAAAAAGCTGATATATATTCTTCATGGATTGCTGTGGAGTTCGAAGTCGATGATAGAAAGTTTATAGGCCTTTTTATCATGCGGCAATATCTTGATGAAAAATATGGAGAAAATCTATATTTGTGATATAATGTAATAAATATATTATGCAACTGTGAGAATGATTTGTGACATAATTATTACATATCTAGAATAATAATAAATTGTTGACCAGGGGAGGAGATAAACTCCATGGGGCATGAGCGTATCGGTTTTTTACCACAAACAAAAAAATGGAGAATGATTGTGGACAGTCTCTCTCGCTTTGGTGATGGTGAGATTTCGGTTACGCAGATTGCAAATGATACACTTAACGCCATAAAGACCACATACAATAAAATGCCTTATGATGAATCACTAATAAAGGCGTTGTCCTTTATTGCTACGTTATCGTTTTCTGCGAAGCAAGCTAATCAAGTAGATTTTTTGAATAGTAATGGATATTCTGTTGATGCTAATATTTCTCTCTTTTCATTAATGGCAAGCGCACAAAACTATATTTCAACAGAGCATGGTTCGTTAGAGATAAATAAATTAGCCAAAGATTCCACAATGCAGGCAATAATTGATTACCAGCAAAAACATGATTCTAACCAATTGGCATTGTTTTCGGAGAAGTCAGAAAATGTCTGGGGAGATACCGGTAATGGAGCGGCCTTTTGTGAAATGGCAAGGACATTTTTTTCATCATTTACTGAGCGACAACTAAAGTATTACATTGAAAGAGCGGCAGCGAGTAGCATTGATAACTATGAAACATTGAAGTCATTTAATCAGCAACTTTCTGAGCAGTCGAAAGCCATCGCTGATCATTCATTTGAAATCTCAAAACTTACACAGTCTTTTGCTGCTGGATGGTTTAACAAAAATGCTACGGATTCACTACCAAGTGAAAAACAAATAGAAGGTTTCCTCAGAATGTCTTTTGGCAAATTACGCGAAGAGTTCCGAAGGGAGGTTGATGGTCAATGAACCAGAAAACTCCTAGTGTCACTCGCGTCAATTGTGGGGAATTATGTAAAACGACTGATTGTACTGCAGCTGAAATAAATCTGCTTCATGCAGAAATAGGCGATTTACTTCCCAATATTTCAATTGGATACGAGAGGTTTATTAAAAACCCGGATGAGTTACCCAATAGAATTCTTGATCTATTGCAAATAGCAGCGTATGTATTTTGCGGAGATCGTATGGCAAATCGTGGGAGTCGGGACAGTGTGGATAATAACTCATGGGCACGCTCGCTAGAATTTCGTATACCCGTATTAGACATAGATTTTTGGGAAAATGAGAAAACTAAAAAGGCGTTGATATGTTCATTGAGTTTTATGACTGGGGATCGCAATTTCAGTTTTGTGTTTACTGCTACAAACAAAAATCCTGCAGAAGCGAAGATTAAGCAAATCTCATTGTTCTCAAAAGAGTATAGTGATTTGGATGAAGCAGAAAAAACTGACGTTGTTCTTTTTTCTGGAGGGCTTGATTCCTTAGCAGGTATTGTTCAGAGACTTAATGAACACCCCGATCGTTTAATTTGTGCTGTTAGCCATAAATCTAGCAAATCTGTTACACATACCCAAGAATCTATAATATCCAAATTAAATGAAAAATATGATAATAAGATAAAAAAATATGGATTTGAATGTTGTAATCATGGCGGACTGAAGAGTAAAGATGAGACACAGCGTACAAGAATGTTTCTTTTTTCAGCGATCGCCTTTTCTCTATGCAATTGTTATGATAAACACGAATTCTATGTTTATGAGAATGGTATTACTAGTTTGAACCTATCCAAGCAAGCTGATGTCATTAATGCTCGAGCAAGTCGAACAACTCACCCGAAGACGCTAGGACTTCTTCGCCAGTTTTATAGATTGTTGGATCCAGCATTCAATATAGTTGCACCATATTATAATAAGACAAAAGCTGAAGTTTTGGAAGTGTTCAAAATTTATAATGAAAGAAATATTATTTCAAGTTCGGTTTCATGTAGTTCGTCAAGAAAAAAACGTGGGCAGGTTCCACATTGTGGATGCTGCTCACAATGCATAGATAGAAGGTTTTCTGTATATGCATCAGGATTGGAAGATTATGATGCTCTTTATGCAACTGATTTTATAAATGCTTTTCCGGACGATGATAAAAATGAAACAAAACAACGCCTGTATATTACCTTGCGATTGGCAAATTTAGAAGACATTTCGACGCAAGAAGAATTTCTTAGTAAATATCCAACAGATATAACCGATATGATTGAATACTGGCAAAATTCAAATAACGCAGATGACAAATTTGATGAAATATATGATTTGGTTTGTCGATATGGAAAATCAGTTATTGATGCTGCGACTATAATGAGGAATAAGTATGACGATTTGACCCAAACAATAAATAAAGACTCTTTGCTTGGAATAATATCTGAACGTAAATATAAAGATACGCCTTGCTTTAATCGGGTTAATGCGATTGATGGAATACTGAAAAAAGCCATACCTGATATTTTCCAAAAGGAAAAGCCGAAAAATGAACGGGATTTCAATGATAAGCTGCATGGGATATTGAATGTGCAAGCAAGTTTTACTAGGGAGTATCCTACATTGTTGTTTGGACTATCTTCATATATTGCAGATCAGGCGCAAGGCAATCTGATCATTGAAAGTAAGTATATCAGGGGGAAAACTACACCGAGTGTTGCTGACAAAGGAATTGCTGAGGATATCGTAAAGATTCCAGATAGTTTTGGTGTCATGTTCGTGGTATATGATCCTTATGGAAGCATAATAAATCCTGATGAATTTGCTAAAGCATTTGAGACGAAGCGCAAGGATTGTTATGTTAGAATATACAGATGATGGAGTTGCGCAGACTAACTGTTATTCGTCCAACCATTTGTTCACACTTAATCATGATAATAGAGGTAAGGAATGGATACTGAGAAAAAGCTGAAATACCTATTGACTGAAAAAAGCATTAAAAGCATTTTTAGATATTTGATTGTTTTGTTATTGATAGGGATTTGTGGGAGCATCTATGTTTTTATAAAAATAAACGAAATACAGCAGAACGATATTTTACTGTACACAATAATAGTTTCTATTTCGGTATGTTTAATGTTTTGTAGTATTAAGTACATTAGAAAATTATACCTTGCATGTATTGAAAGTCGGATTGAACGACCAGAAGATGATATGATACATAGGAGTATGGGTGTTGCAATATATTTTTATCTGAGACCGGCCTTTGCAGTGGTATTTGTAATTATTGCAATATTTGCAATGCTGGCTGGATTATTAATTGTAACCAGCTCTTTGGACTATGTTCTGAATAATAAATTCTTATATTTAAGCGTTATTGTATCTAGCTTTATTGGCTATTCAATAGGAAGTGTTATGGATCGATTTGGAGATTACAGCCAGAAGCAAGTAGAAAAAACTTTCAATCAAAAACAGTAGAAAGGGGATCAATTCTCATGAAACAAAAGACAGAAAGAGAGATTCTCATAGAAAAACTTGAAAAAACTGCGGCCGCGGTTCTTGATTTAAAAAAGGAAGAAGAAGAATTTGGACATAGACCTAAAAGACCCATAGTAATTGAGTTTAGCGGTTCCCCCAAGTCTGGAAAAACTTCGTGTATCAATTCTTTGGAATTATTCTTAAAACGAAATGGGTTTAAAGTTAGTATTATCCACGAACTTGCTAGTATTAGCCCTATAGATGACAAAGAAAGTCCTGCATTTAATATATGGACAGCATGTATGTCCTTATCCGAGATGCTTGCGATTCTCGAAAATGAAGTAGCCAAATCAAATTGTGATGTTTTATTAATAGATCGAGGAATATTTGATGCTTTATGTTGGTTTAATTGGTTGTCATTGAATCAGAAAATTGATCGTGATCAGAAAAAATTGATAGACAATTTTTTATTAATAGATGATTTTGCAAAAAGAATTGACATTGTTTTTTCTTTTTGCGTTAATCCTGAAATATCAATTAAAAGGGAGTATGCTAATCTCTTAACAAATAAACTTGGGACAATCATGAACGAGGAAGTTCTTACTGAGTATTTGGAGTCGATAAAATTGACGATCAAAAAAAGGCGCAAGCATTTTCATAAAGTTCTAGAAATCGATACATCAGATATGG
This sequence comes from Christensenellaceae bacterium OttesenSCG-928-K19, assembly GCA_030266015.1. Lineage (GTDB taxonomy): Bacteria > Bacillota > Clostridia > Christensenellales > Christensenellaceae > UBA5399. The sequence goes on from JAJDHD010000002.1 coordinate 99,311, forward strand.
ATCAAGATAATGTTGGTGAAAAAGTCACGAATTTAACCCTTGAAACTTTAAAAGATTTATTAATGGAAAGAATAGGGTACATAGCATTTACACCATCGCTCAAGAACCAATTGCTAACTAAAGCGGTCCATACATATAATGAAATAAAAAGTTGTATTTCTGATATAAAATTTGATTTCCGATCGGATATAGAGAATAATGGCAGTGCATTACAATTCATCCCCATATTGGTATTAACAAATTCCGCAAAAAATAAAATATTAACTGTGAAGAAAAGTCCAAAGGCAATAACTGCCGATTCACCAGAAAAAGACAAATTACTAATTTATGTTGGAGGACATTCACGAAATGAAGATGCTACACAAAAAGATTCAAAAAATTTCTTGGCAGTATGTAGAACAACATTAGGGCGTGAGATGAAGGAGGAAATAGGTATCCGTCTCTCTCTTGATGACATTATCCCTTTTGCAATATACACACCAACTTCAAGTAAAAGCAAACAACATATAGCGATTTGCTTTGTTAAGGAAATAGATACAAATAGTGTCAAGCTAACACTTGATCCAAATGAATTAGTTCAGAATAGAGGAACAAGTAAAAGCGGACAATTTCTTGATATATCATATTTGCAGAATAACATCAACGAACTGGATACCTGGGGAGTTGAGATTTTGGATTATGTATTTAATGCTTCAACAATGGCATTTAAAAATCAACTATCTATCGACTCTTATACTTATTAGTAGATAGGCTTATCCCAATAATGGTTGTTTTCTATTGAATAAAAATGCGGTGCGTGAGGTAGAGCATGTGTACTGCATAAGGGGTTAAACTGCGGGAGACCAAAAATTTAATAAAAAGTAATGCTATGATCCTCAGTAGCTCAGCGGTAGAGCATGTGTACTGCATAA